>JAEUHD010000053.1 GCA_016793645.1 Verrucomicrobiales bacterium | reverse complement strand
CCATTGGCGCCGAGGGTCCCGGACTTGATCAACGCTCCGGTCGAAGCGATTACTTCCAGTTGCCAGGAGCCCTTCGGGAGAGGCACGCCATGCAGGTCCGTCAGGAACGCTTTATGGGACGAGCCTTGCGGGGTGAAATTGTTGTTGAAGTTGACGGTGCCGAGTTGTGCATGGGCGGTTGAAGCGCCTACGCAGAGGAGGAGAAGCCATGCGGCTTGTACCTGGAGTTTCATGGGCGTAGGCGGCAGCAGGGTTGCGACCCGAAACAACCTGTCGGACCCAATGCCGTCAAGGGGGATTACCCCGGATTCAAACGTCCCCCGCTCGTAGTCCAGCCTTCAGGCTGTTTCCCCCGTCCCAACGGCTACCATCGCGTCCCTGAACCACAGGCTAAAGCCTGCACTACAAACGTCCGCAGTTCGTAGTCCAGCCTTCAGGCTGCTCGTCCCGCCTCACTGCCGCCGTCGCGTCCCGGAACCACAGGCTGAAGCCTGCACTACAAACTTCCGGCGATTCGACACGGAGGGCGTCTGCTACCGGTACCGTTTGAGAATCGGGCCCAGCCGGCGAAGCGTTGCGGCGGGCCAGAGGGAACGGTCGGTGAGAATGGCGGTGCGCAGGGCGTCATGACAGGGCCAGGACGGCGCCGCCGGAATTCTCGGGAGCACGTCCGCAACGATCGCCTGCGCGAGGGCGGCGTTGCGATGCAGGTTCTCGACGATCAGGTCCACGGTCACGTGCTCCTCGTCGGGCTTCCAGCAATCGTAGTCGGTGACCATGGCGAGGGTGGCGTAGGCGATCTCCGCCTCCCGCGCGCATTTCGCCTCACCGAGATTGGTCATGCCGATGACGTCGAATCCGGCGCGGCGATTGAACTCCGACTCCGCCCGCGTGCTGAAGGCCGGGCCCTCCATGTTCACGTAGGTGCCGCCGTCGTGCGCCCGCGCCCTGCAGCGCTTCGCGGAGGCCAGCAGCAGTTTCCGGAGTTCCTCGCAGATCGGATCGGCAAACGCGACGTGGGCGACGATTCCGTCGCCAAAAAAGGTATGGGTCCCGGGACGGCGCGTCCGGTCGAAGAACTGGTCGATCAGGACGACATCCCGCGGACGGTATTTCTGCTGGAGCGATCCGACGGCGCTGACGCTGAGGATCCACGCCACGTCCAGGGACTTCAGCGCCCAGATGTTGGCGCGATGATTCAATTCCCCGGGCATCAGCCGGTGGCCGCGGCCGTGGCGCGGGAGAAACACGACCTCGCGTCCGCAGAGTTCGCCCGTCAGCAGCGCATCGGACGGCGCTCCAAACGGAGTCTTCACCTTCCGCCAACGCTGCCGGGTGAGTCCCGGGATTTGGTAGAGTCCGGTGCCTCCGATGATGCCGATGCGGGATTGAGCCATGGGACGAAGGGGCGGGGACGGGAGAACGCGCTGAACTCAGCGGGAAAGGAATCCCTTGGGTCGCGGCGGATTCGGTGCGGCGAAGGGCAGCACATCCGGCGTCACCCGCACGTCGGTCGTGAGCTTGAGCGGGGTGGCCGCACCGACATCGAAGGTGAGTTCGGCGAAGTAGGCCATCCATCCCGTTTCGGGTTTCGGCACTCGGGCGGTGTACACGCCCGGCGCGGTCTCCTCCATGGGTACCGACTGATACACCGGCCCTGCGGCTTCCAGGCGGAAATCCCGGACGGCGGGATTGTATCCGCGCCAGAGCACCACGTTGGCCGGACGATCCTTCGCGGTGACCGTCAGCGTCCCGTCCGCACCGTGGGACCAGTCAAACTTCGGGAACGGCTTCTGGTTCGCGATGACATACTGCCAGGCCAGCAGTGTTTCATACGCGTCGCTGTTGCGCATGGAGTGGTCGGTGTTGGCCACGTAGCGGAGATATTTCACCCCGGGCAGTTCGCTGAAGTAGAACTGCGACGAGTCGGGCAGGAAGAACTGGTCGCCGGCGGCGTTGAGGATGAGTTTGGGCAGGGTGAGGCGCTCGCGGTATTCGTAAGGGTCCTCAATCTGGTTGAGACGGTGGATCTCCGGGGTGCCGAGCCAGTCCATGATGTGGTGTTGCTCGGAGTAGTTGCCGACGGCCGGAGCGAAAAAGCCGTACGCCTGGAAGTGGTGGAGCATGGACTTTTCCACGTTCAGCACGTCGATCACGATCGGGCAGATCGCCACCACGCGGTCGTCCACGATGGCCGTGGTCCAGGTGGTCCAGCCCCGCTTGGATCCTCCGGCCACCACGAAGTGGTCCACCTTGGCCTTGCCCCCGGCTTCGGAGGCGAGGAATTCGGTGATGGTGTCCATGGCCCGGACCGCGGACTTGGTCATGGGCAGGCGCGCGGGCCACAGTTCGTCGCCGGTGCGCAGGTACTGGTCCCAGGTCCATCCGATGAAGTCGTCCTCCACGCGCTCCACGCCGTCATTGCGCATAATGAGCGGCTGGTTCGGCACCATCTTCAGTTCGGCGACGACGCAGCGGGTCGCCTTGGCGATGCGGATCAATTCGCGGCCGGGGGTGGGCGGCTTGGTGCCCTTGTTGTTGCCGCCCGAGATGAAGAGCAATCCGGTGGTATGCTCCAGGTTGTCGGGTTTCACCACCAGCAGCCAGTGCCGCCAGGTGGGGGAGTTCAGGTCGTTGGTGTTGCGCCACGTCTGCGAGGTCAGGTCGATCGCGTAGCCGGTGGCGCTTTCGTCCCGGAGGGAGACCGCCATCTTCCAGGAGTAGCTCGCGTCGGGGGCGGCCACGTAGCGGTCGAGGGCCGTCTGGCGTTCCGGCGGGACCACGCGTGGCGCCGCGAGGGCGAGGACGGGAAGAAGGAACAGGGCCGGGAGGACGGGACGCAGGCGGCGGGACATGGTTCGAAACCTTGTCGGGAAACCGGCGGGCTGCGCGAGTCAAAAGCCTCGCCGAGGGTAGCCGCGGAGGGGACGACGCGCTGACTTGTCCCCGGGCGTGGAGTGGACTGGGCGTGGCTTCGCACCGAAGACGCGAATGGCGCCTCCTGCCGTCGGCGGCTACGGGGGGCTACCGGAGGGACTGGAGAATTGCGAAGAGCAGGAGGCCGTCGAGGCACAGCCACACCAGGAACGAGGTTCCGGCGATCCACAGGCCTGCGGTCCGGTAGCCGGTCGCTGGATTCCAGGCCCCGCCGGATTCGCGGCGGGCCCGGAAAGCCCAGACGAGGGAGGTGACGCAGTAAACCATGCCGAGGATCGGGATCCATCCGAGCCAGGCCTGCTCGTAGCACTTCAGGGAAGACTCGATGACCCGCGCACGGTTCGCGGGATCCCCCGCGGGGATCGGACGGGAGGGCCGGGGCTTCGTCATCGGAAGGGTTGGGCCGCGGAAGCCGGGGGCGTTCCGGCCCGCTGCCAGCGATGGAGTTGACGCTCTTCGAGGTTCCGGACCCGGCGGTGCAGCCGGGCCACGACGTCCAAATTCAGGGCGATGAGGGCGGTCATCAGCACTAGGACGATGAGCACGATCACCGTGGCATAGCCGCTGCGTCCGGAACGGTATGTAGGTCTGAGTTTCATGAGCCGCCTCCCTCCACGGCGAGGAATGTGTAGATCGGCGCGGTGCGGGCCTTCTGCGGAATTCGCTCGAGTTCGAGATCCCAGATCCAGGCTCGGACGCCTTCGCGCGGTTCCGGTTCCATCCGCGAGCTGCGAACTCCCGACAGGAGCGGGGTGGCCTTGTTGTCGGCCGCCGACTGGCGCCAAACCAGTCCGTTGGAGAATCCCCAGGTGACTACCCGGTTCCCGACCGGAATGGTCACCAACTGGCCGCCGGGGGCCGTCTCGGATCGGATGGCGCCCGTCGCGGATCGGATGTCCGCTCGCCAGCGCTCGCCGGTGTCGGCGGCCAGGACGATGGCGTCCGCCTGGCGTCGAAGCGTGCCGTGGGCGCCCCAGACGCGGATGAGTCCGTTGACGCCGATTCCGAGCACCACCGCCAGCAGGCCAATGTAGATCATCATCTCGATGAGCGTCGCGCCGCGGATGCGTCTGGGTTTGGGCGGGGTCATGATTGGGGCCGTGTTGCCGACGGGTTGCGAAGGGTGAATTCACGGAGAACCGGACGTCCCTGCCGCCGGTCCGTGGGAGTCCATTCCAAGCGGGCGCGGTTCCCCTCCCGGGTCAGGATGAGTTGTCCTGCGGGGAGATTGCGCGCACTGGCACCGCGGAACGTCCACTCGTGCCGGCCTTCGGCGATGCTTTTGGCAGCGCCGGCCGCGAGGATCTCCGCCTCGCCGTCGATCAGTTCCAGCAGCGCGGTGCGGCGGTAGTCGGCCGCCACGCGTCGCAGGACATCGACGTGCGCGTAGGCGAGGGGCAGGGCCACCACGACCAGGATCCCGAGCGCGACCACCATCTCGGTGGCGAGGAAGCCCCGCTGGCGGCGGCAGGCTGGCCGAGGAGTTACCATAGGAGTGTGGCGTCGATGATGTGGATCAAGGCTCCGAAGAATCCCGCGACCGCGAGTCCAACCGCGAGGCCCTGGACCAGGAGTCCAAAGGTGAACAATCCCTGGGCGGCCGCGAATTCCTGTGCGTGCGCCCGGGTATCCAATCCGTCGAGCCAGCCCTGGAGCGAAGCCCGGAATCCGGTGCGTCCATGGCGGGCATTGGCCAGACGCCAGCGGAGTTCCCCGGCGTCGTCCACTTCCCGGACCGCGTTGGTGAGGGAGACTCCGTGGGCGAGGCAGTGCAGCGCCCGCGCGGTGCCGTCCCGATACCAGGGGCTGCCGGGAATCTGTCCTGCCTCGATCAGGGCCTCGCGCTCGGGCACCCCGGCGTCGAGGAGGGATGCCAGCGCCGCGGCGAAGTCCCGTCGCATCCGGGTGCGCCTCCACGGCACGATCCGGACGAGGCTGTCGAACATCCGGGAGTTCCGGAGCAGGGACATGCCGAAGACCCGGGGACCTCCGATCCGGGCGAACATCCAGAGGGCCAGGAGTCCGCACACCGCGAAGTTTGCGGCGGAGATCCATCCGGCGGCGGAGATCAACGTCTCGTTGAGCGGCGAAGTGCCGCCGGAAAGATCCGCGAGGATCTGACGGAATTTCGGAAGCACGGCGATCCGGAGCAATCCGAGGATGGCCGCGCACTGCAGGGCCGCGAGCAGCAGGGACAGCGCGACCTGCTGGGCGACGATCCAGCCGGACTGCGGCGGTTCGTTGAGGGCGGTCCGGCAGGCGGGAAGCAGCCGCGCCAGGATGCCGTGCCGGGAACCGAGTTCGAAAAGGCGCTGCACCGGGGGTGGCAGCAGACGCGGGGTTCTGGCGAGGGCTTCCGCGAAGGTAATTCCGGACTCGAGGTGCGCCGCGAGCAGGTGGGCGCGGACGGGAAGGAGACGGTCGCGCGTGGCGCTGGCCGCAATCAGGTGTTGCTCGAGCGGACCGCCTGCCGAAACGCCGGACTCCATCAAATCCATCAGGATCGCCGCTCGCTCGCGTCGCCGCCACGGGAGGGTTTGGAGGAAGTAGAAGGCGTAGGCGAGGGACAGCAGGAGGATGGCGGTGCCGAATCCCGCGGCGGAGATCCGGAGGAGCCGGGCGGCAAGGAATGCGAATTCGGAGTCCACAACCGGGATCGAATCCAGGTCGGATCCCAGTTTCGCCAACAGGATCGGAGTGAACGGATTCATTCAAAGCCTCCGAGCGAATCGAGCAGTCCGGCAAAGATGCTGAGGATGATGAACAGCTGAACCCCGGCCACTGCGCCGAGCAGCACCAGCGAGACCGGCAGGGCTCCGTTCACGAGAAGATCCAACCGGTGGACTGCGCGGCGGTGGAAGAATTCCGCGGCGCGCAGGAATCCCTCACCGAGATCCGCGGCCCGCGTCGTGGCCAGCCAGGGCAGCAGGGCCGGAAGCACGGTGCGGTCCGATGCCGGCCGCAGCGGAGGCTCGCCGCGGGCGATGTGATCCAGCCACGCATCCAGTTCGGTTCGAATGCGGGGGTCGTCCTCAATTTCCCTTGCGACCGCCAGCGCCTCCGGGAGCGGACAGTTCTGCCGGAGCATCAGACCGACGGACGCGCTGAGGTTGGCGACCCGGTCTTCGCGGATGCCGGGACACCGCCAGGCGAACCAGCGACGCAGGGGCGGCAGGGCGGCGAGGGCGATGCCGAACAGGGCGATCAGCCCGAATGCCGCGGGCAGAATCCAGGTCAACAACGACGACATCGAATCCCGGCTGCCGTCTCCCAGGAGATCCCGCGACAGCTTGTTTTGCGCGACCGCAATCAGGATGGTCACCCCAAGTCCCGTGAGCACCACCAGCGCGGGATAGATCAGCAGGGTCCGAAGACGGAGCTGGCGCTGGTAGAGGGCGCCAAAATGATCCGCGGCCAACGTCAGGGCGGCCGGCAGATCGCCGCCCCGGGATCCGGCAATCAGCAGACGGGAGTAAAGAGGGGGAAGCCGGCGACGGGAGACCGCCTCGGCCACGGACCGGCCGGCGGCGAGGTCCGACTCCAGCGCCTGGAGTTCGGTCCGGAGTTCCCCCGACCCCATCGTGGCTGCCAGTTCCCGCAGCGCACCGGCGAGCGGGAGGCCGTCCCGCAGCATGGCGGCGAGCTGTTGATTGGCGTAGGCGAGTTCCTCGGTGTTCATGATCCCAGCACGCGTTGGCATTCCCCGGGAGTGGTGAGTCCCCGTTTGCAGAGTTCCTCGGCGACGACCCGCAGGGGACGCTCCGGCTCCAGGCCGGACACATCGCCGCGACGAATCGACGACCGGACCGCATCGTCGCAGCGAAGAAACTCCGTGAGGGGAAGGCGCCCGCGGTATCCGGTCCCCACGCAGCGGTCGCAGCCCCGGCCGGAACATTCCGTGCACGTCCGGCGGACGAGACGCTGGTTGAGAATCAACGTTGGGGATGCGGCGAGCGCGGTGGCGTCGGGCACCATCCCGCGCAACCGGTCCAGAACGCCGCGGCAGGAACCGGCGTGGAGCGTGCTCAGCACCAGGTGACCGGTCAGGGCGGCGCGCACGGCAAGCGCCGCGGTTTCATCATCGCGGATTTCGCCCAGCGCGAGGACCTGGGGATCCTGACGCAGCAGGTGCCGGGTCGCCGCCGCGTAGGTCAGCCCGCGGGCTTCGTCCACTTCCGTCTGCATGATGCCGGGCAGCACCTGCTCCACGGGATCCTCCAGCGTGATGATGTGGCGTCCGCCGAGGCTCCGGATGCGTTCCAGGCAGGCGTAGATGGTCGTCGTCTTGCCGCTGCCGGCGGGTCCGGTGAGGAGCAGAAGTCCGGCCGGTTGCCGCAGAAAATCCATCAGGGCGGACAGGACCTCGGGTTCGTGTCCCGAGTCCTCCAGCGTGGGCGCCTCGGAATCCCGGAAGAGTCGCAGGACGGCTCGTTCGCCGGACACGGTCGGATGCGTGGCCACGCGGACATCGCAACGAGCCCCGAGATCGGCGCGTTCGATCCGTCCGTCCTGGGGTAGGGCATCCTGGTAGGTCTGAAGTTTTGCGAGGTATTTGATCCGGCCGAGCAACCGGCGTCCCAATTCTCCCGGCACGGTGCGCCACGGCACCAGGACTCCGTCGAGACGCAGGGAGAGGTCGGCGCCGTTGGGGCCGACCTGAAGGTGGAGATCGCTGGCGCCATCCGCTTCGGCTTCGTGGACCAGTTGCGCGAGCACTTCGGGCGCGGCGTCGGGATCGGACGGGATCGCGTCGGCGGTCGGGCGGGAGTTGGACTGCGGGGCCGTCATGAATCTGGGATCCGGTTCCGTCGTGCTCGTCGGTGCGACGGGCAGGTCGGGAATTGCTGGCGTGAACTTCGACCGGATGGTGTGGGGAAGG
>JAEUHD010000391.1 GCA_016793645.1 Verrucomicrobiales bacterium | reverse complement strand
GTGCCGGTGCTTCCCGGGACCGAGGAGCCCATCAGCGACCGGGACGAGGCGCTCAAGACCGCGCGGGAAATCGGGTTTCCCCTGATCATCAAGGCGGCCTTCGGCGGCGGTGGACGCGGCATGCGCGTGGTGAAGAAGGAGGCGGACCTGGCTGGACTGCTGGATGAGGCGCAGGGGGAGGCGGGACGCGCCTTCGGGAATCCCGCCGTCTTCCTCGAAAAATACATCCCGCGCGCCAAGCACATCGAGGTGCAGATCCTGGGAGACCAGCACGGCAATGTGGTGCACCTCTACGAGCGCGACTGCTCGGTGCAGCGCCGCCATCAGAAGGTCGTCGAGGTCGCACCGTCCTTTGGCCTTCCCCCCGAGGTCGTCCAGGAACTGTGCGCCGCCGCCGCGCGCATCGCGCGGGAGATCCGGTACGACAACGCCGGGACCATCGAATTCCTCTACGACCTCGACCGGCATGAGTGGTTCTTCATCGAGATGAATCCCCGGATCCAGGTCGAGCACACCGTCACCGAGGTGCTCACCGGACTCGACCTCGTCCGCGCCCAGATCCTGATCGCCCAGGGACACTCGCTGCATTCGCCGGAGGTCGGGATGCCCCCGCAGGACCTGATCCCGCGCAACGGATTCGCCATCCAGTGCCGCGTCACCACCGAGGATCCGGAGAACAAGTTCACCCCGGACTACGGCAAGATTCTGGCCTACCGGTCCCCGGGTGGATTCGGCATCCGGCTCGACGGCGGCATGGGCTACTCGGGCGCGGTCATCACGCCCTTCTACGACTCGATGCTCGTGAAGGTGATCGCCAGCGGTCAGACGTATCCGATCGCCATGGACCGCATGGGCCGGGCGCTCTCGGAGTTCCGCATCCGCGGGGTGAAGACCAACATTCCGTTCCTGGAAAACGTCATCCGGCACCCGCAGTTCCGGAGCGGCCAGGCCACCACGACGCTCATCGACACGTCCCCGGAACTGTTCACGTTCAAGGCCCGCAGGGACCGCGCGACGAAGCTGTTGAACTTCCTGGGCAATGTCATCGTGAACGGCAATCCGCACGCCAAGGGCTACAAGCCGGCGCGCGCGTTTGACGTGCCGGTGGTTCCGAAGGCCGGTGCGGACGCCCCGCCGAAGGGGACGCGCGATCTGCTCCTGGAACTCGGGCCCGGGAAATTCGCCGACTGGGTGCTGAAGCAGCGCCGGCTGCTCATCACCGACACCACCTTCCGCGACGCGCATCAGTCGCTGATGGCCACCCGGGTGCGCAGCTACGACATGCTGGCGTGTGCGGACGCCCTGGCGCGGCGCGCGGGCGATGCGCGGACGGGGTTGTTTTCGCTCGAGATGTGGGGCGGCGCGACCTTCGACACGGCCATGCGGTTCCTCAACGAGGATCCCTGGGAACGCCTGCGCCAGCTCCGCGCGCATATCCCGAACATCTGCTTCCAGATGCTGTTCCGCGGCTCGAACGCGGTGGGTTACTCGAACTACCCCGACCATGTTGTGGCCGGATTCGTGAAGCATGCGGCGGCGTCCGGCATGGACATCTTCCGCATCTTCGATTCGCTGAACTACCTGCCCAATCTCCGCGTGGCCATGGAGGCGGTGCAGCAGACCCATGCGCTTTGCGAGGGCACGGTGTGCTACACCGGGGACATCCTGGATCCGCAGCGCGACAAGTATCCGCTGAAGTACTACGTCAAGCTGGCGAAGGAACTGGAGCGCATGGGGGCGCACCTCATCGCGATCAAGGACATGGCGGGGCTGTGCCGTCCGTATGCGGCGCAGAAGCTCGTGAAGGCCCTCAAGGAGGAGGTCGGGGTGCCGATTCACTTCCACACCCACGACACCAGCGGGGTCAACGCGGCCAGCGTGCTGCGGGCCAGTGACGCCGGAGTGGACGTCGTGGATCTCGCGCTCGCGGCGATGTCGGGGAGCACGTCCCAGCCCAATCTCAATTCGGTGGTGGCTGCGCTCCAGCACACGCCGCGGGACACCAAGCTGGACCTCCCGGCGCTGAACGAATTCTCCGAGTATTGGGAAAAGGTTCGCGAGTATTACGCCCCCTTCGACACCGCGCCCCGCACGGGCAGCGCGGAGGTGTACCTGCACGAGATGCCGGGCGGGCAGTACACCAATCTCAAGGAACAGGCCGCCAGCATGGGCGTGTCCCATCGCTGGCCCGAGATCGCGCGCACCTATGCGGAGGTCAACGCCCTGTTTGGCGACATCGTCAAGGTGACGCCGTCCAGCAAGGTCGTGGGGGACATGGCGCTCTTCCTGTTCAGCCGGGGCATCCGGCCGGCGGACGTCGTGAATCTCGAACCGGGCAGCACCGGGTTTCCCGAGAGTGTGGTGGACATGCTCGGCGGCGGGCTCGGCTGGCCGTCGGGCGGGTTTCCGGAGGACGTCCAGCGCGTGGTCCTCGGGGAAAAGCGTTTCAAGGAGGCGCAGGCCGCGTTCCGCGAGAGGCGTGCGGGCAACCGGGCGACCGCGGTCAGCCTCAAGAAGCTCCGCGAGGAACTGGCCGAGAAGCTCAAGCGGGACGTCACCGACGACGATCTGTATTCGCACCTGATGTATCCGCAGGTGTTCGCCGACTTTTCGCGCCATCTCCGCGAGTACAGCGACGTCAGCGTGCTGCCCACGCCCGCATTCTTCTACGGCTTGCGCCCGGGTGAGGAGATCAGCGTGGCGATCGAGGCGGGCAAAACGCTGATCATCCGCCTGGTCAATGTGAGTGATGCGGACAAGGACGGTCGCCGCACGGTCACCTACGAGCTGAACGGCATCACCCGGGAGGCCTATGTCACCGACAAGAAGGTCACGCCGCAGACCAAGGCGCGGGTGAAGGCGGACCTCACGGATCCGCTCCAGGTCGGCGCGCCGATTCCCGGACTCATCGCCAGCATCGCCGTGACCGTCGGGCAGAAGGTGTCCCGCGGGGACAAGCTTCTGATGATGGAGGCCATGAAGATGCAAACCACCGTATCGGCGTCCGCGGACGGCGTGGTCGCCGAGCTGCACTGCGCCATTGGCGAAACGGTGGCCAGCAAGGATTTGCTGGTCCGCCTGCGGGCGTAGGCCGTTCGTAGTCCAGCCTTCAGGCTGTTCGGGTAGGTCCGTGGTCCGTGGTCGGTGGTCATTGGTCATTGGTCATTGGTCATTGGTCATTGGTCATTCGTCATTCGTAGGGTCGATTCGGTCGCCAACGATTCCCCATGAAACTGAACCTGCCTTGGCTCGCTCTCGTCGCGCTGCTGTTCGCTGTCCGTGCGCAGGCGATGTTTATGTGGGAGGACACCCGGTCGGTGCCGGTGGTCCGGCTGATCGCCAATCAGGAGGCCCGGCTCACGAACCAGCCTTCCGACGCCGTCACGCTGTACCGCCTCGCCCGGCTCCACGCCCTGCGCGCGACGTTTGGGTCCATTGAGCTGAACGCCGCCAAGAAGGATCAAACCCCGGTCTTCGCGTCCGCTGGAACCGATACGGGGATTCCTTCGGAGGAACATCCCCGACTGCAGTTTCACGATTCACAGGAACGGGCTTCGGCTCTCACAAATTCGCTCCGGTACTACGAGGCTGCCCTGCGGGGATTGGAACGTTCTGCCAATGCCTCCGACCATTGGCTGATCCTACCGGCTCATCTCGGGTATGCGTGGACCCTGGAGCAGGCCGGTCGCACCAACGACGCGATCCGGGAATACCGGAGGACGTTGACCGCCGCGTGGGCGGCGGAGGTTTCCATTTCGGGTCGAGATTGGTGGGAGCGCCTGAAGGAGTCCTGGGAGGCGCGCCGATGGTTGGGCCCTCCGGTGCAGGTTCTCGGTCCCGGAGTCTGCTTCAGCGAGGAAACCATCCGGTACCTGCTTCCGAAGCTGGATCCGGTCCGGGACGCTTCGGAGATCGCCGACCTCAAACGTCGCCGGGCCCGGTTGGGATCGATGCCCCGGGCCATCACACCGGTGGTGATCCCCACGGGTTCGAAACGCGACCTCAACTCCCTGGTGGATCCCCGGGCAGCAGTCCCTTTCGACCTCGACGGGTCGGGTTTGCGGAAGCGCTGGGGTTGGATCCGCGATTCCGCCGTCTGGCTGGTCTGGGATCCCGAGGGAACGGGAAGAATCACGTCGGGGCTTCAGCTGTTCGGAAACGTGACCTTCTGGATCTTCTGGCGGGATGGATACGAAGTCCTCGACGCGCTGGATGACAATGGGGACGGAGTGCTTTCCGGCGCGGAGCTCCAGGGGTTGGCGTTGTGGAGGGATGTGAATGGCGATGGCGTCAGCGACCCGGGCGAGGTGGTGTCCGTGCGGGAAGCCGGTTTGACCGAACTGCAATGCCATCCCGAGGTGCATTCCACTGGGATTCCGTTTCATCCAGCGGGCGCGACGTTCCAAGGGGCGGATGTCCGGCCTACGTATGACTGGAGGCCGACGAGCGAAGGGTGGGAGTAATTGGTCATTGGTCCGTGGTCCGTGGTCCGTGGTCCGTGGTCCGTGGTCCGTGGTCCGTGGTCCGTGGTCCGTGGTCGGTGGTCGGTGGTCATTGGTCATTGGTCAGTCGTCCGTCGTCAGTCGTCCGTCGTCAGTCGTCAGTCGTCAGTCGTCGGCCCCGGGGCCGTGGTCGTTGGCGATCACTGAACACTGAACACTGAACACTGAAAACTGACCACTCTCCCCCTCCCCTCCCCCACTCTTTCCCGGTTCCCGCGCTGGAATGGGGTGTGGCGCGCGGGTTATGTTCACGCCGTGAGCCCTGTGTGGAACCAGATCCGGCGCCTGGCCGTGCTCGTCGGTGCGATGATCGCCGCCGCTCCGGTTCTTCGGGCGGTGGTCAGCGAGGATGCGCTGCCGGCCAGTGCCGGCTGGGTTTCCGTGGCCACCAATGCTCCGGCCGGGTCGCTGTACCTGCGCCGGACCTTTCCGGTGGAGCCCGGGTTGGTGAAGGGGGTCCTGCTGGCGGCGGCGGACGCCCGTGCGGACCTGTTCGTCAATGGAACGCAGGTGGGGACGGCCCCGGGCTTCGCGTCTGCGGTGACGCTCGACGTTACCCGATACCTGCATCCCGGAGTCAACGTGCTCGCAATTCACGCGACCAACGGGATGGGTACGCCTGCCGTCCGGGCGATGCTGGAACTGGCCCGGTCCGATGGTCGCCAGCAATGGGTGGTCTCGGACCCCACCTGGATGGCATCCGCGTCCGCCGGTGCGTCCGCGGATTGGGCCAAGCCCGGATTTGCCGCAACGGGCTGGACGGCGGCGGTGGACCATGGGGCCGAGGGACTGAAGCGGTGGGGAAACCGGTTTGGGGCGACGGCGTCCGCGGATGCCTACAACAGTTGGATGCTGGCCCGCGGTGCGGAGCGGGCGACGGATCCGGCGACGTTTTCGGTTCGCCCGGGGTTTCGCGTGGAACTGCTGCGCACCGCCCAGTCCGGGGAGAATTCCTGGGTCGCGCTTGCGTTTGATCCCGAGGGGCGCATCACCGTGGCCCGCGAGCAGGTGGGGCTGCTCCGGTTGACCCTGACGGGCGGACAGGTGGAGAAGGCGGAGGTCATTGAAGACACCCTCAAGGAATGCCGCGGGGTGCTGTATGCGCACGGCAGCCTGTACGTGAACGCCAACAACAGCCGCGGATTTTACCGGCTGCGGGATCTGGACGGCGACGGAAAGTACGAGGACCGCCAGCTCCTGCTCGAGACCGAGGGGGATGTGGGGCACGGCAGGAACCATCTGCGGCTGGGTCCCGACGGACTCATCTACATCGTGCACGGGGACGACGTGGTGTTGTCCAAGCGCCTCGAGGTGACGTCCCCGGTCCAGCAGGCCGCCAATGACGCGCTCCTGCCCATGCTGGATCCCCGTCAGCCGACACCGGTCTCCCGTTTCATCCAGGTGGGGCACATCCTGCAGACCGACAAGGACGGATCCTTCTTCCGCCTGTTTGCCACCGGGCTGCGGAATCCGATGGACGTCGCCTTCAATGCCGATGGGGAGATGTTCACCTACGAGGCGGACATGGAGCGGGACATCGGGGCGCCGTGGTATCGTCCGACCCGCATTCTCCAGGTGGTTCCGGGCGGCGACTACGGATGGCGGCGCGGCATGGGCAACATCCCATTGTGGGCACCGGATACCCTTCCCGCGGCGCTGGACATCGGGGTGGGATCGCCGACTGGTGTGGCATTCGGAACCGGCAGCGGGTTTCCTGAACCCTACCGGAGCGCGCTGTTTGTCGGGGACTGGGCCTACGGACGCATCCTCGCCGTGTTTCTCAAGCCCAAGGGCGCGACGTACGAGGGGAAGTCGGAGGAGTTTCTCAGCGGCCGTCCGCTGAACATCACGGACCTGACGTTTGGTCCGGACGGCGCGATGTATTTTGTCACGGGAGGTCGCGGAACCCGGTCGGGATTGTACCGCGTGTCGTGGGGAGGAGGTCCGGTGCCGTGGAATCCGGAGCCTCCGGATTCCGGTGCCGTCGCGGCGCGGGCGGCGCGCCGGAAACTGGAATCGTGGACGGCGGGTCCCGTGCCGGAACTCGGCGTGGTGTGGCCCGAGCTGGGGAATCCGGACCCGTGGATCCGCAATGCGGCCCGGCGCGCGTTGGAGCGGATCCCGGCGGGGGAATGGTCCGGCCGGGCCATGTCCGAGACGAATGAGACGCGGTCGGTGACCGCGTTGCTGGCGCTGGTCCGGGTCTCGGACAGCCGGGTTCGCGCAGAGCTGTTTTCCCGCCTGCTTCGGTTGCCCCTGGCGACCCTCAGCCGCGACGACCAGTTGACCGTGTTTCGGATCTACTCTGCGGCGGTCACGCGGATGGGCTGGCCCGGGGACGAGACGGCGGGTGCGGTTGTCCGGCAGTTGCTCTCCGTGTATCCGGCCGGGGATGCGGAACGGAATGAGGACCTGTGCCGGCTCCTGGCGCATTTCCGCGCCCCGGAGACCCTGGCGCGCAGCCTTCCGCTCCTCCAGGCGGCGGCGTCCTCGGAGCAGCGTCTGCACTACCTGATGTCCCTCTGGGGACTTCGCACCGGATGGACCCTGGAGCAGCGCCGCACCTATTTCGAGGCCCTGCGCGAGGCCGAGCAGGCGCACGGGGCGAGGGATTACTACAGCGTGGTCACGGGACTGCGACGAAGCCTCACCAATTCGATGAGTTCCGCGGAGCGATTGGCGCTCGGAGACCTGGTCCGGGCGGCGGCGCGTCCTGCGGCTGCCGTGTTGCCATCCGGGCCTTCGGCCCATGAATGGACCCTGGCGGACTTCGACCTGTCGTCCGGTCTCGGCGGTCGTTCCGTCGCCGGGGGGCGTGCTGCCTTCCAGTCGGCGGGGTGCATCCAATGCCATCGGGTCGGGTCGGACGGCGGGGTGGTGGGACCCGACCTCACGGCGGTCGCGTCCCGGTTCGGTCCGCGCGATTTGCTGGACCACATATTGAATCCGGCCAAGGCGGTGGATGAGAAGTACCGCCTGGTGACGGTGAATCTTCAGGACGGCACCACGGTCACCGGTGTGGTGGAACAGGACGCCGATCCCCTGGTATTGCAGCCGGTCGAAACGGGCGCTGCACCCGTCGAGATTCCGAAGGCGCGCATCCAATCCCGGCAGGCTCTGGAGGGATCGCCCATGCCCTCGGGATTGCTCAATTCCCTCACCCGCGACCAGGTCCTGGACCTGCTGGCCTTCCTGTCCAAACCCCAATGAACTGCCGCGACCCGCTCACCACGCCATGAACGGATCCGTGCTCATCACGGGGGGCGCCGGATTCATCGGCAGCCACCTTGCGGCCGCGTGCCGGGCGCGTGGAATGGGCGTCCGGGTGCTGGATGACCTGTCGTCCGGCCGGGAGGAGAATCTGGCGGGACTCGACGTGGAATTCCGGTGCGGGACCATCCTGAGTCCGACGGACCTTGCCGGGGCGATGCGCGGGGTGGACACGGTGTTTCACCTCGCCGCGTTTGTCAGTGTGGCGGCGTCCATGGAACAACCGGAGGCCTGTGCCGAGCTGAACACGATGGGGACGCTCCGTGTGTTGCGGGCCGCCGAGGAGGCCGGGGTGGGGAGGCTGGTCTTCGCCAGTTCCGCCGCGGTTTATGGGGAGAATCCGGTCACTCCCAAGCGCGAGGACCTCCCGCCGGATCCTCGCAGTCCCTACGCACTGACCAAGCTCGACGGCGAGTTCTATTGCGGTCTCTTTCACCGGCGGGGTCGCCTCACCACCGCCTGCGCCCGCTTCTTCAACGTCTTCGGGCCGCGGCAGGATCCGGCCAGTGCCTATGCGGCCGCGATCCCCCGTTTCATCGTCCGGGCGCTCGCGGGGGAGGACCTGGTGATCTATGGCGACGGATCGCAAACCCGGGATTTTGTCGCGGCCTCCGACATTGCCTCGGGTCTGCTGCACCTGGCGGCGCGCCGGGAGCTGGCCGGTCCCTTCAACCTGGGACACGGGATCGCGATGCCCATCGAGGGACTCGCCCGGGAAATCCTGCGACGGACGGGCAGCCGGTCCGGGATCCGCCACGCTCCGGCCCGGGAGGGCGAGATTCGACATTCCGTGGCTGCGGTGGATCGGATCCGGGCCACGGGCTGGTCGCCGGCCTCATCGCTTCCGGAGGCCCTGGCCTCCACCGTCGAGTGGTATCGTGCGGAGGCTTCCCGGGCGGTCAGCCGTCGATGATGTCCTTGCCGGATCCCGCCGTGGCGAGGCCGACGGCGGCGAGCAGGATGAAGAGGAACGCCAGTGCGGGCACCTGGAGTGGATACTCGAAGAAGGCGCCCATCAGGCCGGCGGCAAGGGATGCGCCGAGCATCCAGAGGAACTCCCGGGGCGCCCGGAGGCCCCGGTTGCTCCGGCAGGCGGCGACCAGCAGCCCGAGAGCCCCGAGAAGCAGTGCGGTTCCGAACAGGCCCAGGGTGATGCGGGATTCCATCCAGTCGTTGTGCGCATGGGCCATCCAGGGTTCGTCCGGTCCGGAGCGGTACAGGGCGTAAAGACCGGTGTACGACCCGGCGCCGGTTCCCAGCACTCCCGCGTCGCCGGCCATGCGCTGGGTGACGGCCTCCAGGGCGGCTCGGTTCGACAGGGACTCTTCAAACCCCGCCTGGAACACCCGCTGCAGGGGCGTGGGAAACAGGACTGCCGGAAGAACCAGCAACAGGATTACTCCCAGCAGGGTGCTCAACGTTCGGAGGAGCCCTGCGGAACGATGAACCGCGAGGGAGAGAAGCCCGACACCCATGAGGCCCAGGCACTGAACGGCCCCGGTGCGGCTCCCGGCGAGGAGCGGACAGGCCATCATCAGGATCAGGCCGGGGAGCAGCATCACGGACGCATCGCTGCCGATGCGGCGGATCACCGCGGAACTGCGGGTTCGTGAACGCTGCAGGGCCCACCAGAATCCGAGGGCGACGGGCCAGACCAGGTTGAAGTAGGCGGCGCCGTTGGCCCGGGAGGGAAAGGGGCCCCACGACTGGGAGGATGGATTCGGCACCACGGGGTTCAACTGCCATGGAATTGGAATCCGCCGCATCCACAACAACCGATCCGTTCCGTCCAGTCGCTGGGCAATGCTGACCACCGCGAGGACGCCGCTGCTGATGCACAGGGTCCAGAGCAGACGCCGGAGGCGCGCCGGAGGGAAACTGACCGCCTCGTCGGCGTGGCGCTCATGACGGGAACGTCCGAGGAGCCAGTCCCGCGCGGACCAGAAGACGAGCGTCAGGCTGGTCATTGCCGTCAGGGCCCGAAGGGTGGCCGGGGCGTCGTACGTGGTGGGCAGTCCGGACCAAGGGGTGTGGGACCGGTACATCAAGTCCACCCCGCGATGGCCGACGAGAAGGGACGCCCGCGCGTTCAGCCAGCTCACGAGAAGGTATTCGAGGATCACCAGGGACAGCACCGCGAGACCCCGCACCACCCAGCGACCCGTCGGGGTTGGATTCACCCAGCGCGCGGGCGCGTATCCGGTGCGCCATCGCACGACGTGCTTGGCCAGCAGAAGTGCTCCCAGGACCCCGCCGAGGCCCGTCAGGGTCCACGACGCCCACCACACCGTCCCGGCAAAGGTCCAGGGGGCCCAGACGGTCAGGAACAGCAGCAAGGCACCCGAGACCATGTCGAGCCGGCGGTGCAGCGGCGGGGTTCTTGTTCCGGGATCCATGTTGGCCTGCCCATTCAGCGGATGCCGACCTCCCCAGTGCAAGTCAGGAGAGGTCTTTCCGGGGAATCGTCCGGCGCCTCCGCTACCAGATCTTCGCGCGCTCGGCCGGGGGACGGTACATCGGGGAGGATTCCGGAATCGACCAGGCCTCATACCAGGCCGGCAGGTTCACGTGGGGTCCGATGCCGCGGAACTGTCCCGGGGAATGGGGATCCACGACCAGGCGCCGGCGCAGCTCGGGCTCGCGCCAGTTCACCCGCCAAAGTTGTGACATGCTGAGGAAGAAGCGTTGCTCCGGCGTGAAGCCGTCCACAACGCGCCGCTTCTCCGGATGCTTCTTCATCGCCCGCTGCAATGCCTCGAACGCGATGTCCAGTCCGCCCAGGTCCGCAATGTTCTCGCCGAGGGTGAGCTGTCCGTTGACGAACTGCCCGGGTAGCGCCTCGTACTTGCCATACTGTTCCACCAGCTTCTGGGCGCGGCGCTCAAACTCCTTGGTGTCGGATTCGGTCCACCAATCGCGCAGGTTTCCCTCGGCGTCGTAACGACGCCCCTGGTCGTCGTAGCCGTGGGTGATCTCGTGTCCGATGACCACGCCAATGGCGCCGTAGTTCACGGCATCGTCGATCTCCGGATCAAAGAACGGGGGCTGCAGGATGCCGGCCGGGAAGACGATCTCGTTGTAGGCTGGATTGAAATACGCATTCACCGTCTGCGGCGTCATGCCCCATTCCTCGCGGTCCACGGGACGCCCGATCCGCGCGAGCTGGCGCTTCACCTCGAACTCCGTCGCGCGGCGGACGTTGCCGAGGTAGTCGTCGGGACGCAGGTCGAGGGAGGAGTAATCCCGGAACTTCTCCGGATGCCCGATCTTGGTGGAGAACCGGGCGAACTTCTTCAGCGCCTCCTTGCGCGTGGCTTCCCCCATCCACTCCACCTTCGAAAGCCGGTCGCGGAAGACCTCCTTCAGATTCTCAACCAGCTCGTTCATGCGGGTGCGGGCGGCCGAGGGAAAGTGTCGTTCGACGTACAGCTTCCCGAGGGCCTCACCCAGGGCACCGTCCAGCGTCTTGGCCGCGCGCTGCCAGCGGGGTTCGGGACTCGGCTGTCCCCGGAGCGTGGTGCCGTAGAAGGCGAAGTTCAGGTCCTCCGCCGCGGCATTCAGGTACGCCGCCGAGCTGCGCAGCAGGTGCCATCGGAGGTAGGCCTTCCAGGTTTCGCCGTCGGTGTTCTCCACCAGCCGGTTCAGGGCCTCCAGAAATTCGGGCTGACCGACGATGACATACGGCGGCATCGTGGTGCCAAGGGCCGCCAGATAGGTGTCCCAGGAAAGGGCTGGCGTCAGGGCCTGCAATTCCGCGGGGGTCTTCTTGTGGTAGTTCTTCTCGTCGTCCCGGAGTTCCGTGCGGGTCCGGCTCGCCTTGGCCATCTCGGTTTCCAGCGCGACGATATCGTCGGCGGACCGCGCCGCCGAATCGGCGTCCTCACCCAGCAACTGCAGCATCGAGGCGACATGCTTGCGGTACTGGTCACGCTGTTTCTGGAAGCCTTCTGCGAGGTAGTAGTCGCGGTCGGGAAGTCCGAGTCCCGCCTGCCAGAGGATCACGGCGTACACCGAACTGTTCTTCGGGTCGGGGATGACGGAGGCGTCGAACAGGACCCCGACGCCCTTGCGGTGCAGGTCCGCGACGAGGCGGATCCCTTCGTCCGCACTGGACATGGACGCGATGCGCGCGAGGTCCGCGTCGAGCGGCTTGAGTCCGGTCTGCTCCAGCCGGTTGGTGTCCATGGCGGACCGGTAGAAGTCCCCGATCAGGCGGGCCGGGGAGCGGGCGGGGGCCTGGGTGTCGGCGGCGGCCTCGGTGAGGAGATCGCGGACGAGGTGGTAGTTGCGCTCCTGAAGTTCGTCGAAGCCCGCCCAGCGCGACTTGTCCGCGGGCACCGGATTCTGCTGCAGCCAGCGTCCGCAGGAGAACCGGTAAAAATCGACCGTCGGATTCACCGTCCGGTCGATGTAGTTGGTGGAAAAGCGGGGGATCAGGGGCGCCGGCGTGGGTTCACCTCCGAGGGCGGTTGCCAGGAGGGGAATCGCGGCCACAACACACCCGGCGAACAGCCGACGGGGCAGCGGGGAAGACGTCATGGCCGCAACCCTGCCGCACCGGCATACGAAGGCAAGGCGGAGGCCAACGAACGAAGCGGAACTGCCGGAAGTGGGGTGGAGCCGCGCTGCCGCGAGTAGACGAGCATCCCCACCGGGGAGGGATGGCGTGTCGCCGTCCGTGATCAGATCGGGGTCCGGCTCGTGGAGGTGCCGGGGCGGGTGTCCTCCGCACGGAAGTGCGTTGGAGGGGTCACCCGCGGGCGCAGCCCGCAGCCACCCAGTTGGAAGGGGGGTGGAGCCGCGCTGCTGCGCGGTTCTGAATTCGGTCCGCGGCCGTTCCGCTGCGGACCTGGGGCGTGTGGAGAGTCGTTGCGAGGAAGGGAGGTGCCGGGGCGGGTGTCCTCCGCACGGGGGTGCGGAGGAGGGGTCACCCGCGGGCGCAGCCCGCAGCCACCACGGCCCGCAGCCACCTCAGTCCAAAGCCACCACAGCCCGCGGCCACCGGGATCACTTCATCCGGGAGGTCGTAGCTTGCCGGTGGGGAGGGCACTCACTAAACTGGTTTGGTTCGTTGCCCAACGAACGCACCCCAATGACCAAGCTCAAATCCCGATCCCATCGTCGCCTGAAAATATCGCACCGGAAGGCAAACAAGGCATCCTCCAAGACTTCGGCGGCTTCCTCGTCCATCCGGCGGAAGATTCAAACCAAGTTCAATCCGCCCACCAAACGGGCCGGGGTTGCCGCGGCAACGAAAGTTCCGGCCGCAGCAGAGGCGCCGGCACCGATCAGCGTCGTCACTGTGGACACGCTGGAGGCCAGCCCCGCGAATGTCGGCACCAGCATGGATCCACGGCTCCAGTGGTTGTGTGTGCGCAACCGGTTTGGGATCCGTGGCAAGGCCAGCGCGTCCACGGGTGCGAACGAGGTCGCGGTGATCGCCAAAGTCACCGATGTGGCGGCATGGGAAGCGTTGAGCGAGGTCAAGCCCGGTGCGCGTCTGGACGGCGCGGGTGCCCAAGCGGAAGCCATCGTCACCGGCCGAATCCCGCTATCGCGGGTGGAAGCGGTGCGTCAACAGCCGTTCGTCGTGAGCCTGAAGGCCGCACGCGTTCTCCGGCGGACTTTGGCGGAGACGGTGCCAGGAGTGGAGGCGACGGTCGCGAAGCTGCCCGCGGGCCACAAGAGCGCGGGCGGCAAGGGCGTGGTCGTGGGGGTGGTGGATTTCGGCTGCGACTTCGCCCACCGCAATTTCCTGGGCAGCACCGGAAAGACCCGGCTTTTGGGCATCTGGGACCAGGCTGGCACCGCCGGGACGCCGGGCAGCTTCGGCTACGGCCGGTTCATTTCGCCGGTGGAGATCAACAAAGCGCTGAAGCAGGCCGACCCTTATGTCGCTCTGGGCTACGGGCCGGAGGTGGACACCGCGAGTGACCGGGGCTCGCACGGCACCCATGTGCTCGACATCGCCGCGGGCAACGGCCGCGGCTCGGGCGTCGCCGGTGTCGCGCCATCGGCCGACCTCCTGTTTGTGGAGGCTGCCAGCAGCGACGTGCCGTGGCAGGGGCCGGATACGGTTGGAAAATCGTTCGGCGACTCAGTCCAATTGCTGGAGGCCGTCCAGTTCATCTTCGACCGCGCGGGGACCAAGCCCTGCGTGGTGAACCTCAGCTTGGGCACCAATGGTGGTCCGCATGACGGCACCACGCTCGTGGAGCAGGGCCTGGACCGGTTGGTGCGCGCCCAGCCGAACCGCGCCGTGGTCATCGCGGCGTCGAATTCCTACGCGGACGGGATCCATGCCTCCGGACAGGTCGCGGCCGGGGGCGTGGTCGAGCTGGCGTGGCAGAACCCGCCGGGCGAATGCGAACTGGAGGTCTGGTTTGCGGGTGTTGATCGGTTCGCGGCTGAGCTTGTTGCGCCGAATGGCCAGGTGCTCACGAATGTTGGCCCGGGTGAGAACCGGACGCTCACTTCCCAGGGCATTCCCGTGGTCTTCCTCACAAACCGGCTCAATGACCCCAACAACCACGATAATGTCATCAACCTGTTTCTCGCTGCTGGACTGCCGGCCGGGACCTGGCGCATGCGCCTGCGCGGCGTGACCGTCACGGACGGCCGATTCCATGCGTGGATCGAACGCAATGATCGTTCCCAAGCCGCGTTCCTCAGCGCTGCGCCCGACAATACCCACACTCTCGGCTCCATCTCCTGCGGGCGGGAAACCA
>JAEUHD010000383.1 GCA_016793645.1 Verrucomicrobiales bacterium | reverse complement strand
CGCCGCTTCATCCAGATGTACGGCGACGTCGTCCTGGGCGTGCAGAAGCGCGAGGGTGAGGATCACGAGCCCTTCGAAACCGTCATCGAGGGCTACAAGCACGAGACGTATCACGGGGATATCGAGGACTCCAAGCTGACGGCCGCGGACCAGCAGGAACTCGTGAAGCGCTTCAAGGCCCTGGTCAAGGAGCGCACCGGGAAGGTCTTCCCGAACAGCCCGTGGGATCAGCTCCGCGGCGCCGCCGGTGCGGTGTTCGGATCCTGGATGAACGACCGCGCGATCGTGTATCGCCGCAAGTACAACATCCCCTCCGAGTGGGGTACCGCGGTCAACGTGCAGGCGATGGTGTTCGGCAACACGGGCGAGACCTCCGGGTCCGGCGTGGCCTTCACCCGCAACCCCGCCAACGGCACCAACGAATTCTACGGCGAGTTCCTGGTCAACGCCCAGGGCGAGGACGTCGTGGCCGGCGTGCGCACCCCGGAGCCCGTGCTCAAGCTCAAGGACGTCATGCCCAAGAGCTATGCCGAACTGCTCAAGGTGCGTGCGACGCTTGAGAAGCACTTCAAGGACGTGCAGGACGTGGAGTTCACGATCCAGGACGGCAAGCTGTTCATGCTCCAGACGCGCAACGGCAAGCGCACCGCGGCTGCGGCGCTGAAGTTCGCCGCGGATATGGTGAACGAGAAGCTCATCGACTGGGAAACCGCCGTGCTGCGCAACCCGGCCGACCAGCTCGAGCAGCTCCTGGCCCCGATCTTCGACCTCGCCGAGGTGAAGAAGGCCAAGGTGATCGCCACCGGCCTCCCGGCCGGCCCTGGTGCCGCCACCGGCAAGGTGTACTTCAATGCGGACCGTGCCGTGCAGGCCGCCGAGAAGGGCGAGAAGGTCCTCCTCGTCCGCGTGGAAACCTCTCCGGAAGACCTCCGCGGCATGATCGCCGCCGAGGGCATCCTGACCGCCCGTGGAGGCGTCTCGTCCCACGCCGCGCTGGTTGCCCGCCAGATGGGCAAGGTTTGCGTGTGCGGCGCCGCCGGTGTCGCCATCGACTACGATGCCAAGACCACCACGATCGACGGCACCACCTTCAAGGAAGGGGACTTCCTGTCCATCGACGGCACGTCCGGCCTCGTCTATGCGGGCCAGATCAAGACCGCACCGTCGGAGATCATCTCGGGCCTGCTGAACGGCGACAAGGCCGCGCAGAAGACCGAGAAGTACAAGAACTACGTGAAGCTGATGGAGTGGTGCAAGAAGGCCACCCGCCTGTCCGTCCGCACCAATGCCGACACGCCGGAGCAGACCTCGCAGGCGATCGCGTTCGGCGCCGAGGGCATCGGACTCACCCGCACGGAGCACATGTTCTTCGAGGGCGACCGCATTGATGCGATGCGCGAGATGATCCTCGCCGACACGCTGGAAGCCCGTGAGGCCGCCCTGGCGAAGCTCCTGCCCTACCAGCGCGAGGACTTCTTCGGGATCTTCAAGGCCCTGAAGGGATTCCCGGCGACCATCCGGTTCCTCGATCCCCCGCTGCATGAGTTCCTGCCGCACAGCAAGGAGCAGCAGATGGATCTCGCCCGGAAGCTCGGCATTCCGGTGGAGAAGATCATGGCCCGCGTGCACGAGCTGCATGAGTTCAACCCGATGCTCGGATTCCGCGGCTGCCGCCTCGGGATCAAGTATCCGGAGATCACCCGCATGCAGGCCCGTGCCGTGCTCGAGGCGGCCGCCGATGCCACCAAGAAGGGCTTCAAGGCCAAGCCTGAGATCATGATCCCGCTGGTGGGCTTCAAGAAGGAGCTCGACCTCCAGGTGGCCATCGTCCACGAGGTGGCCGCCCAGGTTCAGAAGGAGAAGAAGGTCAAGATCGCCTACTCCGTGGGCACCATGATCGAGATCCCGCGCGGCGCGCTGACGGCCGACGAGATCGCCCAGACCGCGGAGTTCTTCAGCTTCGGCACCAACGACCTCACGCAGACCTGCCTCGGCATGTCGCGGGACGACTCGGGCTCATTCCTCGGCGCCTACACCGAGAACGAGATCGTGAAGAAGAATCCGTTCGCCTCGATTGACCAGACCGGTGTCGGCCAGTTGGTGAAGATCGCGGCGGAGAAGGGCAATGCGACCCGCCCGGGCATCAAGCTGGGCATCTGCGGCGAACACGGCGGCGACCCCGACTCCGTGAAGTTCTGCCACAAGGTCGGCCTGACCTACGTCAGTTGCTCGCCGTACCGCGTGCCTGTCGCCCGCCTCGCCGCCGCACAGGCTGCGATCGAGGAGAAGCGCAAGGCCGCCGCCTCAAAGGGCAGGAAGAAGTAGTCCCTGCCCGGCCGGATGGCCGCCGCACGGGCTTGCCGGTGCGCGAGGCCTTCGGACCGCAAGGAACCCTGGGTTCCCTTGGGGCCGCTCCGATTCTCGGGGCGGCCCTTTTTCGTGGGAAGGATCCAGGATGCCCGGCAAGCCCGCCTCCCGAATTGCCTGCGTCTGCGCGGCCGCCGATTCCCGGACGAGGAGTGAGGCGTCCTCAAATGGCTTCGAGGATCTTGTCCAGCTTCACGTGCTTGGCGATGAGGTCCTGGACCAGCCGGATCTTTTCGGTGTCCCCGGGACGAATCTTCACGATGAGGTCGTGTACGCGGCTGGCGACCATGTAGCTGTCGAGCGGAGTCATCAGGACGGGGCAGGGGAGTCCTCGGGTGAGCTTCAGGACCGCACCGGAGGGGGCGATGTCGTCGGAGAGGGCGATGCCTGCCAGCTTCCCGCCGCCCTTCAGGTATTCCCCCGCCGCCTTGATGATGTCGTCCCGGTCCGCAGGGACGATGAGCAGGACACCGGGCCGAAACAGCGCTGACGCCCGGGTCGGGCCCATGGCGCCGATGACCACATGTTCGATGATGTTGTGGATCTGTCCGGTCTGGTTGAGTTCCTTCGCCCCGAGGTCCTCCCGGACCAGGTCCATCGTCGGAAACGAAAGCATCGGTTGATGGGGGACGACGCCGAGGAGTTTGAGTCCCTTCCGCCGGAGACCCTTTTCTGCAAATTCGGCGATGTATTCCAGTTTCTCGGGGAGGACCTTGTTGAGAATCACGCCGATGACCTCCACCCCTTCGCGGGCGAAAAGGGCGCAATTCAGGGTCACCTCGTCAATGGGGAGTCCGATGCCGCCCCGGGTGACGATCACCACCTTGGCGCCGAGCAGGCGCGCCACGGTGGCGTTGCTGAGGTCGAACACGCTGCCGACACCGGCGTGTCCGGTGCCCTCGCACAGCACGAAATCCTTCTCCCACGCCACGCGGTCAAAAGCCTTGTGGATGCGTTTGACCAGGGTTTCGTAGTTGGCCGCCTGAAGGTACTTGCGGGTGAAATCGGGTTCGACCGCGATCGGTGACATGTCGACGAGCGGGCAGTTCAGCCGAAAGACCCGGTCCATAAGGACGGAATCCTCGTCGATCTTTTCGGCATCGATCTCCACGAATCGCTGGCCGACGGGCTTGATATAGCCCACTTGTCCGAACCGCGCCTGAAGCGCCGCCAGGAGTCCCAGGGAATTGGTCGTCTTGCCGTCGTTCTGCCGGGTGGCGGCGATGAAGACGCGCGGGGTGGTGGTGTTGAGGAGCATGGTTACGCCTCGCCGGGCAGGGCTTCACCGGCACCGGGATAAAGCTGCTGATACTCGATGCTTTGCAGTCCGACGATGGCGGCGACGCCGAGGATGTCGTGCGCGCTGCTGCCCCGGGAGACGTCCGCGGCCGGCCGGTCCAGTCCGAGCAGGATCTGTCCATAGGCGTTCGCCCGGGCGATGTGCTGGATGAGTTTGTGCGCGATGTTGCCGGAGTTGAGGTCCGGGAACACCAGCACGTTGGCACGGCCCGCGACCCGGCTTTCGGGAAGCTTTCGCACCGCGATGTCGGGCATCAGGGCGGCATCCACCTGCATCTCGCCATCGATCTCCGCCTCGAAACCACTCTCCTTCGCCTTTTGGGCCGCGAGGGCGGTGGCGGCCCGAACCTTCAATACCGAGGGGTGGGCCGCGCTTCCCTTGGTGGAATAGCTCAGGAATGCCACGCGCGGACGGGTTCCCACAATCTGGCGCGCCAGTCGGGCGATGTTCAGTCCGATATCCGCGAGCTGCTCGACCGAGGGATCGGGAATCACCCCGCAATCGCCCATGAACAGGACGCCCTTTTCGCCGAAACGGGTGTCCTCGACCTCCATCACCATGCAGGACGACGCGGTCATGGTCTTCGGCGCCACCTTGATGATCTGGAACAGGGGCCGCAGGACGCTGCCGGAAATCTCGTTGGTGCCGGAGACCAGGCCGTCGGCCTGCCGCATCGCCACCATCATCGCCCCGAAGTAATTGGGTTTGATCATGGCTTCCCGCGCCTCCTCCTCGGCAATTCCCTTGCCGCGACGCAACATCACGAACCGCTTGACGAAGTTGTCGAGATCCGGGCTCTGGGCCGGATTGATGATGCGGATTCCTTCGAGGACCACGTTCAGCTGTTCCGCCGCCCGTTTTACCTCCGCCCGGTCGCCGAGCAGGATTGGAACGCCGAGGCGCAGGGAATAGAACTGCCGGGCCGCCTGAAGCACCCGGGGTTCCGTGCCTTCTGGAAAGACAATCCGCTTGGGATGCCGCTGGAGTTTTTCGTAGACCCCTCCGATGAACCGCATGCGCGGGGTGTACGCGACGCCGTCCCAAACTGCAATGGCCATCCGGACGCGTGTCCGGGATTGCCAGAGGCCTCCTGGTGACGTTCATTGCGCAGGCGTCCTGACATGAAATCCCTCGTTCTCCTTCTGCTGGGCCTCGGCCTGGCCTCCTTTTCGTCGTCGGCCCAGATCGCCGCCCCGGCTTCCCCGGTCCCGGCGACGGCCGCCGCGCCCCGCAATGTCAGCCCTGCGGAGTTTGACAAGCTCCGGGGCGGGACCAACACGGTGGTTCTCGATGTCCGCACCCCGGTGGAGTACGCCGAAGGGCACCTTCCCGATGCAAAGCTCCTCGACTATCGATCCGCGAATTTTGCGGCGGAGGTGGCCAAGCTCGACAAGTCCAAGACCTACCTGGTGCATTGCGCGGCCGGAGGGAGGAGTGCCAAGGCCTGCACCAAGATGATCAGCCTCGGATTCACGAACGTGGTGAATCTCGACGGGGGGCTCGGGGCCTGGACGGACGCGGGCAAGCCGCTGGTCAAGTAGGGGACTGGTTCCGGGGCCCCGACCTGGATTTCATTCCACCCTGAAGCGTACGGTTTCCCCCTCGCCGATGCGAATTTCGGTCGTCATTCCCGCCTTCAACGAGGAGAAGCTCATCGCGGCCACCCTGGGCGCGATCGGGGAGGCGTTGGACGGATTTCGGCGGCGCGGATGGGAGTCGGAAGTGGTGGTGTGCGACAACAATTCCACGGATCGGACCGCCGAGATCGCCCGACAGTCGGGGGCGAAGGTGGTTTTTGAGCCGATCAACCAGATCGGACGCGCCAGGAATACCGGGGCGGCCGCGGCCACCGGGGAGTGGCTGGTCTTTGTGGATGCCGATTCCCGGCCCACGGCGGCCTTGTTTGATGCGGTCGCGCGGGCCATCGAATCGGGGCGCGTTCTGGGCGGGGGCAGTACGGTGCGTCTGGATGGCGGCGGGTTGGCCCTGCGTCTGATGACCGGGCTTTGGAACTGCACGAGCCGCTGTCTTCGGTGGATGGCCGGATCGTTTATTTTTGTCGAGCGGGCGGCCTTTGAGCGCGTCGGCGGTTTCAACCTCGCGTTGTTTGCCGCGGAGGAGATTGACCTGTCCAAGCGGTTGAAGCCCCTGGCGCGGAAGTCCGGACGCCGCCTTGCCATCCTCCATTCGGCGCCGCTTCTGACGTCGGCGCGCAAGGCGAGTCTCTATTCCACGCGGGAGATTTTGGGATTTGCGCTTCGCGGACTGATCCGCCCGCAGGCCACGGTCCAGAGCCGGGAAGCGTGCATGCCGTGGTACGATGGTCGCCGATAAAAAAAGCCTTTGACGGTGCGCAAAGCCCCCCGGTACGTTCCGCGCCCGTTGTTTCGTTCCAGAGTAGCTCAATGGTAGAGCACGCGGCTGTTAACCGTGATGTTGTAGGTTCGAGTCCTACCTCTGGAGCCAACTTCGAAACCTGGGGCGCAAGGCTTGCAGGAATTGGAGTTTCAAGTCAGGGGCTTCGCAGGTCGATCGATTTGGGAAATGGGTCCCCGCCTTGTCCTTCGCGCCGTGAATCCCCGGAATAGTTGAGGCTGATGGATCATCAGGGCGCGGCATGGGCTTGGTGATCGGTTCGTTCGTCTGCGGTGGGGTTCGCGGACGTGATTACGAACCGCCCGAAGAGGCATCCAGGGGTGGGGATAGGACCGTTTCGGAATCGCTTCGGCCGCCTTGCGGCGTCGCGCGTGAGCTATCCGCGCTGAATGGTACGGCGCCTCCGGTGCACGGCGGCGACGAGGATGCAGACCAAACCGGCTCCTGCGATGGCTGCAGTCGGTTCGGGAACGCTGCTGAGCGGCGTGAACGTCATCCGCGTCGGTGGCGGGGTCGATTGGAACACCGCGCGATAGCTCTCCTGTTCCAGGTTCCCCATGTCCCCAGGCCATTGGGGGCGGCACTCCGTGACGCCTGGCGGTTGGCTGACGACGAGTCCCGTCGGTGCGTTTGGCTGGGAGGAGGAACTGAGTTCGTCCGTGCTGCCCAGAAACATGCCGCCCGCGTCCGCCTCGAACGACGTGCACAAAGCCAGGAGGGTCCCGACGATCAGCAACCTGATTTCTTGAACCCGAGGCATTGTGGTGAAGGGAATAACGGATCCCGTGTACAATACAAGCCGGACGTTGACGGTCATTGACGATGGATCTCCCCGCGAGGTCTTCAACCACCTGCAGACCGTGGTCGCCGCGACCGGTTTGGGGTCACCGACATCGCTTCCAAGGCACCTTGGGGAGACATCCTCGGGGCCGGGCCGGCGTCTTGCCCGGCCCTATTTTCTTCGGAGAGCAATATCCCCCGCTTCGATGATGGGAACCGTCTTCTTGTCCCCGTTCGCATAGGTCACGTTGGTGAAGTAACGCTGCAGGGTTTGGTAGCCCTCGGCCTGGACTCGGATCGTGACGGCATAATCCGGGAAGCTGTCGAGGAGGAGGTAGGCGGTCTTGACCGCCTCCAATTCAAACCTCCCCGAGGAGCCGGAGGTCGCCACCGCCGGTTGATCGACCATTTGCGGGCCGCCCTTGTCGCGATCCCCGAACCCACCCGTGTTGGGGGCGTTGGGACGGACCCGGGTGATCTTGGCACCGGGGATGGGGGAATGGGTCTCGCCATCCACGACCGTCCCCACGATGCGAGCCTCGGTCCATTCCTGATGGGGAGGCGCCAGGTATTCGCACCCGGGTGCGAAGGTCATCAGAAGCAAAAGAAGCCCCGCAGGGGCGGCTCGACGCGGGTGGGGCCTGGGGCAAGTGGTCACTTCGGGACTGCCATTCAGCATGCCCCAAGGTTCCGACGGACAGGCCCCAATGTCGACTCTCCGACAGGATGCCCGGGTGGGTTTTGTCCCGCGGATTCGGCTCCCCAAATCTGGCGAGGCTTGATTCGGGGTCGGCTTCTTGACCCTCGAGCGGACGGCCCGGCAGGTTGGAGATGTGCTCGCCCAGATTTACTCGGCAACGGTCCAGGGTGTGGAGGCCTCGTCCGTGGAGGTCGAGGTGGATTCCAGTTTTGGCAACACCGCCATCGTCATCGTTGGGCTGCCGGACGCTGCGGTGAAGGAGTCCCGGGATCGCGTCCTGACGGCCGTCACCAACTCCGGGTTCAAGTTCCCGATGGGGCGCACCACCATCAATCTCGCTCCCGCGGACTCCCGCAAGGAAGGCCCGAGTTTTGACCTGCCCATCGGGATCGGAATCCTGGCGGCCACCGAACAGATCGAGGCTCATCGCCTTGAGGATTTTGTTTTGGTGGGGGAGTTGGCGCTGACCGGCGGGCTGCGTCCGGTGCGTGGCGTCCTGCCCATCGCACTCCATGCCCGGGCGACCGGGCGGCGGGGAATCCTGGTCCCGCAGGAGAACGCCACGGAGGCGGCGGTGGTGTCCGGACTCGACGTCATTCCCGTGGGGAATCTCCGGGATGCGGCCTCCTTTCTGGAAGGGACGCTGGAACTGCCCCCGGTTCGGGTTGATGTGGATGCCCTCTTCGCGAAGCCGCCGGCGGACGACGTGGACATGATGGATGTCCGCGGTCAGGAATCGGTGAAGCGGGCCTTGGAAATCGCCGCGGCCGGGGGGCACAACATTCTCCTCATCGGACCACCGGGTACGGGGAAAAGCATGCTGGCGCGGCGACTCCCGACGATCCTGCCGCCGCTGACCCTGGAGGAGGCGCTGGAGACGACCCAGATCCACAGCATTTGTGGTCTGCTGGGCCCGGGACAACCGCTGGTGACCACCCGGCCGTTTCGCACCCCCCACCACACGGCGAGTGATGCGGGATTGCTGGGGGGCAGCATGAATCCTACGCCGGGGGAGATTTCGCTCGCCCACCACGGCGTCCTCTTCCTGGATGAACTGCCCGAGTTTCGGAGATCCGTTCTGGAAACCATGCGGCAACCCTTGGAGGAGGGCCGGGTGACGATTTCCCGTGCGGCCGGCACGATGACCTTTCCGTCGCAGTTCATGCTCGCTGCGGCGATGAATCCGACCCCTGACGGCAAGATGCCCTCGGAGAGCCGGTCCTCTCCCCGGGAGATTCAGAATTATCTGGGCCGGATCTCGGGTCCGCTGCTGGATCGCATCGACCTGCATGTGGAGGTCCCGGCGGTGAAGTTCGCGGATCTCAGTCGTGCGGTTCCCGGGGAGTCGAGTGCATCCGTTCGTGCCCGCGTGGTGGCCGCCCGGGATCTGCAACGACGGCGCTTCGCCGGTGGGCGCGTGACGTGCAACGCCCGGATGGGGCCCCGGGAACTGAAGGCGCATGTCGCCCTGGATGCCGTCACCGTGACCCTGCTGGGGCATGCGGTGGCCGACCTCCATCTGAGTGCCCGGGCGCATGACCGCATCCTCAAGGTTGCGCGCACCATTGCGGATCTTTCCGGACGCGATGCCGTCTCCCAGGACGACGTGTTTGAGGCGGTGCAGTATCGATCCCTCGACCGCCAATTGTGGACCTGAGATCCAGGGTTCACCGTCCCAGCTTCGCCATCGCCTGCGCGTCGAAGGCCCGGTAGTCGCAGGTGAGTTCCTCCCCGGCGGCGATCTCCCGCAGGGCCACGGTGGTGATCGGGGGACGGCTGCCGGGGAGGGTGCCGGTATTCGGGGAGTCCGAATGGTTCATGAAGCAGGTGTGGTCCCCGCTCAGGATCCATTGGCCGTCCTCGCGGGACTGGTACGCGAACCAGTGGACATGGTCCCGCGCCAGGGAGGGCAGGGCGTTGACGGCTTCCCCGGGGATGCTGCGGTCGAATCCGGATTCGTAGCGCCAGACTTCGGTTCCCCGGGGAATGCGCTCCACGGCGAAGAGGCCCATGCCGTGAATGGAACTGGGGCGGACGACGGTTCGGATCAGCATCATTGGCGCCCGCGAGGATGTCGTCGTCGTCGTCACGGATCCAGTCGGGGAATCACCCACGGATCCCGAGGGAAGGGATCGGTCGTCCCTGGATTCCGGACGTGCAACCGGCGGCGGGAATCGCCATGTTCCGGGAGTCGCCAATCCTGGAAGCCGAGACGCATGGACCTTTCCGCCACCCGATTCTGCCGCAATCTGTCGGCCGAGGATGTTGAACTCATCCGCTCCGAGGGACGGCGCCAGCGGTTTGCCGTGGACGAGGAGGTGTTTCACGAAGGGGCACCCGGCGACGGGTTGTACATCATCCTGGAGGGCGCGGTGTCCATTGTGACCCGGCTGCCGACGGGACAGAACTGCGTGCTCTCCCAAATGGAGTCGGGGGACTACTTCGGGGAAATGGCCGTGTACGATGGGGAGCCACGGTCGGCGACGGCGCTGGTCCGTGAATCCCTGGATTGTCTGTTCGTTTCGTTGGATCTCATCCAGCGGATCGTGGAGCGGACGCCACTGGCGGGGGCGATGCTGGTGCGGGATGCGAGCCTGAGACTTCGCGAATTCAATCAACGGTTCCTGAAGGAGACCCTCCGGAGCGAACGGTTGTCGCTGGTCGAGCGGTTGATGCGCAGCTTTGTGCATGATTTCAGGAATCCGCTGAATGTGATCGGCATCGCTGCGGAAATGGCGGCATCCGAAACCGCGAGTCCCGCCTCACGGCGCCAGGCGAGGGATCGGGTCCAGAAGCAGATCGGCATCCTGAACCGGATGATGCAGGAGATCGTCGATTTCACGCGCGGGACGCAGGTCACGACGGTGCTTCCGAAGGTGGTCTATGCGGATTTTCTCCGGGACGCACTGCTGGATCTGGAGGCCGGGGCGGGGCAGCGGGGTGTCCGACTGGTGGTGGATGGGGCGCTGCCTGCGGTGCGGGTCCGGCTGGATGGAGCCCGCTTCGCCCGGGTGTTTCACAACCTCGCCCAAAACGCCTACGACGCGATGGTGGGGCAGAAGGATCCGACGATCACCCTGAGGTTCGAGGTGACGCCCACCCAGGTGCTCACCGAATTCTCCGACAACGGTCCGGGCATTCCCACGCAGAATCTGCCCCGGCTGTTTGAGCCCTTCTTCACCTTTGGGAAGGATCACGGGACCGGATTGGGGCTGGCCATCTGCGACCGCATTGTCCAGGACCACGGCGGTCGAATGGCTGTCCGCAGCGAATCGGGGTGCGGTGCCACGTTCCAAATCTTCCTGCCCATGCCGCTTCCCGGGGACACGGACCGGCTGGAGCGCGAGGTGGAGGCCCGAAAGCCGTTGGATGTCATTCCCCCGGTTTGATCGTGGAACCGGTGCGGGGCGGCCCTTCCGCTTCCCGGTCCTATTCGGGGCGTGATTTGCTGCGTCCCGCGGTGAAGGCCTTCCAAATTGGGTAGGCGGCGGCGGCGATCTGGACCAATCGGAGTCCCCGCTTGAGCCATCCTCCGGCGGGTCCGGCCGCGGCCGTGGCGAGAATTCCTGCCAACGGGGCCGCCTTGATGAGCCAGGAGGATGCTGGCGCCGCGTCGGGGTTCCCCGCCAGGCCGCCCAGCCAGGACGTCTTGGAGCGGATCCGGTCCAGATCCTCGCGAAGCGCCGCACGGTTCAGTTCGCTTTCGAGGAGGAGGAGTTGCTTCCGGAGTTGGAGGCTGTGGGAGCTTGGGGTTGGAGGCATTGCTGATCCTTCCTGAATTCGGCGAGGGTGGAGGCGAAGGGTTGGGATTCACGCAGCAGCCGCTGAATCCTCAGGACACACGCCATCGCCCCGGCGGCGTAAAGGAAGGCAACTCCAAGGAGGGCCGCCAGGGGGTGGGTTGACCAGAAGAGGTAGAGGACCGCACCGGTCACCAGAGCCAGGGCGAATCCCGAAAACCAGGCGGTCGCGAGGAGGAGCGCGAGGACCGTCAGGAGGCGGTTTCGCTCCTCCTGAAGCTCCACGACCATCAATTCCAGCCGGTTGCCGGCGATGGAAACGAGCGTCGCACCCGCCCGTCGCAGGGAGCCGAAGAGACCTGGGGATGGGTCTGAATCGTTCATGCGCCGCCCGATCAACGACGGCTCAGGAGGATTCCGACCACCACTCCGATTCCAAAGGCGACGCCGACGGACTCCCAAGGATGTGCCCGGACGGTCTGGTCGGTCTCATGCAGGCCGCGCCGAATCTGCTCGGCGGCCTTGCCTTGGAGCTTCTCGCAGGTCCCGCGGGCGTTGTGCACCGCGGTGGACAGCCGGCTGCGCAGATCGTCGAGCTTGGAGTCCGCCGCGCCGGCCGTGGCCGACAGCAGGGCTTCGGCGTCGCGGGCGAGAATGCGGAGATCCTCAACAATCTTGTCGGTGGAAACGGTGGGTGCGGTGTTTTCAGTCATGGCAGGCGTGCTCCGTGGAATTGGACTTCTGATCCACCATAGTGTTGGCGGTGGTGATTCGGCAAATGCTCGTTTCCCCGATTCCTGCGGGGGACTTCAAACCATGCCACAGGCCCGGAGCACCGTCTCGTGGACCAGGCGTTCGGTGGCCGGGGGTACCGCCAGCGGACGTTCCCCGCGGATGGCTGCCGCGAAGGCGGTGAAATCATCGACATACCGCCGATACTCCGGAAACCGGGGCTCGCTGCGCACCGGTTCGTTGTTGCCTCCGGTGGGCACGGTTTCGAGGACCAGACGGGGCGGCTCCACGGGCTGGAGTCGGCCTGTTCCGCGGGTGCCGGTGATTTCCAGGAATCGGTGCGGATTCGCATGGGGTTGGCGGGGAGCACTGGAGATCACCGCGAGGCAGCGGGGATACTCCAGGATGGCCACCGTGTTGTCGGCGAGGGCATCCGCAGGCCGACCCAATTCCTGGAGGTAGGGCGTGACCCGGTCCGGGCGCCCCAGCAGGCGGACGACCGCGTCGGTGAGATGGCATCCCTGTTCAAACATCGCGCCGCCAGGGAACTCAGCCCAATCCCGGCGCGACTCCGCATCAGCCAGGGTGTTCATCGTCGCCCGAACGGAGAAAATCTCGCCGAAGGTTCCGTCCCGTCCGGCCTCCAGAAGGGCATTGAGACCGGGATTGTACCGCCACATGTATCCGACCTGGATCACCCGCCGGTGCTGTGCGGCGAGGTTCAGGATGTCCTCAAACGCGGCCATCGACGACGCGGGGGGCTTCTCGATGTGGACATGTTTTCCGGCTTCGAGGGCGCGGAGGGCGTCGGGGGCGTGCCGCCGGACTTCGGATTCGATCACGAGCGCTTCACACGACGGCGCCAGATCCGGGAAGGACATCCAGCGCAGGGAAGGGGATCGTCGTTGTCGAACCTCGGGATTCTCCTCGCACACGCCGATGACCTCGAAGTCGGGCGATCGAAGCGCCACGTCGTACTTCCCTTGAAAATGCGAATACGCGGCCCCGAGAAATCCGAGCCGAATCCGTCGCACCGGGGCGGGCGGCTCGGCACCGGTGAGGATCGCACCGGTGGAGGCGGCGACTCCGGTCAGGAAGGAGCGGCGGGACGTCATGAGGGGACCTAAAGGGTGCCGTTCCAGGAAGCGGGATCCTTCAGGAGGATTTCCCGGAGCATGCGGATAGGGGGCATTCCGTGGCGCAGGACCTCATCATGAAATCGCAGGAGTGAGAAGCGATCCCCTTCCTGAAGCCGCCAATCCTCACGCAGTTTGAGCAGTTGCAGTTTTCCGAGGGTGTAGAATCCGTAGCCGGGGTCCATGGTTCCCCGCATCGCCTCGGAGCGCGCGGGCTTCTCCTGATAATGGGCGTTGTCCACAAAGAACCGGGTGGCCTCCCCGACCGTCATGCCGAAGCAGTGCATCCGGACGGCGCAGACCAGTCGGGCGATGCGGAGCAGGGCTTCGCTGGATTGGGCGAGCCGGTACTTGGCCGCCCGCCGCCGGTCCTCTGGGCCCGGGCCGGCGTAGCCCGCGTCGAGGACCATCTTCTCCGTGTAGTGTGCCCAACCTTCGATGAAGGCGTAGCTCCCAAAGACCTTGGCGACCTCGGTGGTTCCGGACACGTTGAGTGCGAGAAACTGGACGTAGTGGCCCGGATACGCTTCGTGGATGCTGACGACATCCGTCGTGTAGTAGTTGAATGCGGTCAGCCACTCCTGCTTTTGGGCCTCCGTCCAATCCGGTTCCGTGGGTGTCACGTAGTAGTAGGCCTCGGTGGCTTTGGTCTCGAACGGCCCCGGAGTGTCCATGGAGGCGAAGCTGGTGGCCCGGAATGGGGGCAGGGTTTCCTTCACCTGGGCCCGCACCGGACTGGGAATGGTCACGAGGCTCTTGGAGACCACGAAGTCGCGGATGGCCTCCAGGTTCCGGCGCGTGTCGGGAAGGAGTCCGGCCTCCGTGGGGTGGTCCTTCTGAATGGCGAGGAAAACGGCCGGTGCAGGCATCGTGGGATCGATTTCACGGGCGGCTGCGGTGAATCGGGCCTGTTCCGCCTGCAGCTCCTTCTCGGCGATGGCGAGAATGGCCTCCGGCGATTCGGAGATCATTTCGGACGCCAGCATCTCGCGGAAGGCTTCCCGTCCGATGGCGAAACCGGGTTCCGCCCGGGGAAGTTGTTCCTCCTTGAGCCAGGCGGTGAAGGCCCGGATGGCCTTGAGGGCATCATTCCTCGCCGCTTCAAATTCGGCACGAAGGGCTGCGTCTGCGACGGTGGCCACCTCCGCGGAGACGTCCTTTTCCCAGAAGGAGGCGGTGCCCTCGGCGACGTCGATTCCCAGTTCGATCCAGGGTTTGGGGAGTCCCCCCGACTTGAGATTGGCGCGCGCGGCCTCGAACTGGGCCGGTGCAAGTCGGAGAATGCGCGTGATGTCCCGGACCCGCTCCGCAAGCGGCTTCCAGTCCCGCTTCAGGTAGACGGAGACATCCGGTTGGTCGGCGTAGGCAAGGGGGCTCCGCTCCATCCAGCGCATCCGATCCGAGAACAGGAGGGACATGCCGATCCGGTTCTTGAGCACGCTGAGGTCGCGCCGTGCCCGGAGGGGGAGGGAATTGGCGGGGATTGCATCGACCCGCCTCCGGTAGTCCCCCAGTTTCTCGAGGAATGCGGCGTTTTGCGCCGCCGTGGGGACGACATAGTTCCCGTCGAACTCGTGCCATCCCAGGGCGACACCGGCGAGCGGTTGGGCCGCGTGAAAGAACCGGACGAATTCCGCCGCGGTTGCGTCGAGCGCTGCGACATTCGGATCCTCGGCGGCGATGCCCCGGGTTGGGATCACCCCGCTTGCGGCAAGAATCCAGGTCAGGAAAAGGACCGCGAGGGGCCGGCGGGGATGGGGCGTCCCGCCACGGGACCCCGGTCCGCCCGTGAAACGGGAGGTCATGAGCTGTTTGTATCCCTGCGGATGTCCGCGAGGCGAGGACATTGGCGGACGGAACCCCGGCTTACCTCATTTTCTCCCTTTCGGGGGTTGGCAACACGGGGGGATTGCTTTCAGACTGGCGGAGCGAGTGAGTTCAACCAGCATCCATAAAGCCCCTTCGGTGTCCCGGGAGGTGACCGTCAGAAACCAGCTTGGCATTCATGCCCGTCCCTCGGCGCAGTTCGTCAAGCTGGCGAGCACCTTCCAGTGTGATGTCTGGATTGAAAAGGACGAGGAGACCATCAACGGCAAGAGCATCATGGGGCTGTTGATGCTGGCCGCCGGCCCCGGAAGCGTGCTGCGGATCATCTGCAGCGGGGAGGGGTCGGACCGTGCCCTGGAGCAGTTGGTGGCGCTGGTGGACGGAAAATTTGGTGAGGATTGACCGGGGCGGTCCCCTGAAAGGAATCCATGTCTGATTTCAACATCCAATATGTCGCCAAGCTGGCCCGGATTGATCTGGCGCCCGAGGAGGAGCGACGGCTGGGCGCTCAACTGGGGAACATCCTGGGGTACGTGGCGAAGCTCAAGGAAGTGGATGTCACCGGAGTCGAGCCGACGGCGCATCCGTTTCCCCTGGTCAACGTGACCCGGCCGGACGAGCCCGCGGAATCGCTTTCCCATGAGGAGGCGATGCGGAACGCTCCCTCCAAGGCGGGCGGGCTCTTCATGGTCCCCAAGATTGTTGAGTAGGATCCGCAGGATCCTGGCGGGCCAAGGACGGCTTCCCCCGGTTCGTGTTTGTCCGGGCCAAGGGCCGGACGGGTGGACCGAACTTCTCGGAGCGGAACCCCGGGGACGATCCCCCGAATTCCCAATCAATGGTTTTCCGTCGCGGAGGCGGCCGGGATTTTGGATGGGAACACGAGTCGTGGTTGCTCCTGATCCGCGGACCAAACCCGGAGCGCTCCATCCTGTCCGCCTGCGATCACCGTTTGTCCATCCGGGGTGACGGCGATCGCCTGGGTGAAATCATCGCCTCCGGCGAGGCTGCGAACCTTCTCGCCGTTTTCGTTCAGCACCCTCAGGCCACTGTCGCCCGATCCGGCGAGCCAATGCTCGGTGCCCGGCAGATGAATGATCGCGGTGACCTCATGCCCGAATCCGGTCGCCACCTTTCGTCGTTCACCCGTGGCCGGATCCCAGAACTTGACCTGCAGGTCGGCACCCGCGGTCGCAAGGGATTGACCGTCCGCCCGCCAACCCACTCCAAGGACGTGTCCGGTATGTCCCTCAAGCACGCGAATTTGACGTCCCGAGGCCACATCCACCAGTCGCGCAAACCGGTCGGCCCCGCCGCTCGCCAGGGATCGGCCATCGGGGGCGAAGGCGATCGACAGCACCGCATCACTGTGGAGTTGGGGCAGTCCAAACACGGGGGCCCAGGCCCGGGTGTCCCACAGCCAGAGGTCTCCGCTGCGCGACGGTTCTCCACTGCCGCTGGCCAGCCATTGTCCGTCCGGACTGAACGCGAGGGCGTTCACCCGGTCCCCGAGCCGGAGTTCGTTGGTTCCGGAAAGGGTCTTGAGCCAGATCCAATGCGGGGCGAGGTCGAGGGAAAAGGTGCCCGCAGGAGTGCCGACCGTCAGTTTGTCCGGGGAGGTGAAGGCCAGGGAACGGACCGTGCCCGGTGCCTGATGACGGTCCACGGGAATCCCATGGTCCGCCGTCCAGCGAACGACGTCACCGTCGGCATCCGCGGTCGCAAGCCAGCGGTTGTCGGGTGAGAAGCAAAGCGCCGTCAGTGCCGGTGTCCCGCGTTCTTTTTGGGTCTCCGCGGATCCCAGGGCGGCTTCCGCTGCGACGAGATCCCCGCCCGTCTCCTGAAGACGCCACCGGGAACGGGCCCGGACGCTTTCGGCGCGGCCGATCCCCTCGAAGGAAAGCGCCAGTTCATTCTCCGAGGTGGAGGCCTTGAGGGCTGCCGGACGCTGGTCTGCCTCGGCCTTCTCCTCGGCCGCACGGGCCGCCTTGACCCGTTCCTCGGCCGCCTTCAAATCGGGGGCATTGGTATTGCCCGCGGCGAGACGATCCGCGACTTCGCGCCGGACGGTGGCGAGGACCAGTTCCCGCCGCGCTGTCTCCAGGAGCGCATTCTTTTCTGCAAGAGTCCGAGTGGACGCCGCCGCCGCCTCCCGGGCCCTTTTGGCTCGGTCGAGTTGGGCCTGGACCTCCTTCTCGGCCGCCTCCAGCCGGGCTTTTTCCCGTTCCTGGGTGCGACGAGCGCGTTCCACGTCGGCCCGGGCCCGCGTGATCGCCCGCCTGGAGTCTGGGGGGATCCGCAGTTCGGCGATCCGGGTGCCGGACGCATCGGAAAGCATCACCGACCCGTTGGTCCCGCGCGTGGCAATTCGAAGACCGTCCGGACTCTTCCAGGGGCCATGGGTGTCGTGGGAGGCGGATGGCGGGCCTCCACCCGCGGGTTTCCACACAGGGGCTTCCCGGGTCCAGATCTTGATCTCCCGAAAACCGCCCGAGGCGAGGGTTTGTCCGTCCGGACTGAAGGCGAGTGCGTTGACCCAATCCCGATGGGCTCCGGACTCCAGGGCCGGATCCGCGAGGGAGCCCACCCAAACGCCCGTGGGAAGGTGGTAAAGATCGATCCGGTCGCCGCGTCCGGCGGCCGCGAACTGGCCGTCCGCATCGACCGCGACGGAGAGGATCTGGTCGAGCCCGGGAGGCAGTGACTTCCACTGGATGTGCTCCTCGGCACGGCCGGTCGCCTTTGCTCCCTGGTCAATCCACAGGGCCAGCAGTCCAAGTTCCGTGGGGGACAGATTCACCGCGTTGACCTTGTTGTCCTTGGGGGGCATTCTTGGCTTCTGGCGATGCGCAGCCAGTTGGAACAGCAGGGACTCCGACGCGTTTCCCGGGACGACCGCCGGGCCGGACTCCCCCCCCTTGAGCATGTCGGCCGGGGTTTCCAGGAGAAGGTCCGCCTTCGTGGTGGTCTTGTTGTGACACGGCAGGCAATTGCCCTGGAGGATCGGCACAATCTCGCGGTAAAAGTCGACCGGGTCGGTCCGGTCGATGCGGGCCGCTTCGATCCCGGTCGATGACGCGGATTCGGCCGCCCGGGCGATGGGGCCTGCGAGGATCAGGACGATTCCCAGGATCCACCGGGGGGATCGCGCAAACAGGGGGCCCCGGGCAATCACGGTTTTGCCTCCGTCTTGGCCTCGGGTTTGGGAGGTGGCAGGATGCGAAGGTCGAACGGCCTCGAGTAGACGCGGACGGTGACGTCCCTGGGTTTTGACCGTTCTTCGGCTGCCTTTCGCCGTTCCTCCGCGGCTTTCCGGCGTTCCTCCAGCAGGGGTTTGTCGGCGGCAGTCGCCGCAGCCAGCGCTGTTTCGGCCGCCTTCAGATCGGATTCCGCCGCGGTCAAGGCCTCGGGATTGTTCCGGTACTTTCCGGCGATCTGTCCCTGGAGCCAGACGCGATACAGTCCCTCCGGGGGCTTCGCCTCGGACAGGTTGATCTCGAGCGTCGCGTTGGTCGCCTTTTCGGGCACGGTGGCCTCCTTGGCCTTGTCGAACTCGGGACGTCCCGCAAGCTTGAGGGAAAAGGCCCCGTTGAAGTCCCCGCGCCGGACGACTCCGATCGGAATGGAAACCTTGCCGTCGCCGTGGGCCTCCACGGCGCGAGCGTTGGGCACGTCCACGGAAACGGGGGCCATCTCCGAGGCGCTGACATCGACCTGCGGTTCGACCGCGACACGGAAGGGAATCACCGACTCATTGAAGTCCGCGGCCGGTCCGGTGGCGACCATGACCGCGACCGCCTCCGGGGCTGTTGCGGGCGCCACGGGTCTTCCCACAATGAGCGGACGCTGCAGGCCCGACGCTTCGGACCCGGCGATGACCGGGAGAAACCCGACGCTCTGGCCGGAAGGGATCCGGGTTGAGTCCGACGTCACTCCGTTGGTCCAGCCGCTCGCGGAAAGCTCAATCTCCCCGTTGAAACCGTCCCGGCGCTGGACGAGGACGCGAATCAGTTCGACGCCGCCCTTGCGAACAAAGGGGGCGAGCGGGTGGATCGCGCGGTCATTGTCGTTGGCCCGGGTGGGTTGCATGGGCAGGGCGACCAGGGCGAATGACGGAGATTCCCGGCGGATGGAAAGCCGGTAGGGAAGACGCGGTCCCTTTCCGGAGGTGTGAAACAAATCCCGGACGAGGATCCGGTAGGTGCCGTCCTCCGGGGCCTCAAATCGGCCGACGGGGTCCCGTGTGAACAGATTGAACTCGGAACCCCCGGGGTTGGATTCATTGTCCCCCAGTTCCAGCACGTCCGAGAACCGGGTGGCGCTGGAATCCCCCTGCGGTGGCAACTGGCGTTGAACCACGGCGGCGGGATCGGCCGCGGCACCCATCCGCTCCGCCCAGAGTTCGACCCAGTACACATCCCCCTTGCGCGCCTCGAAGGTCACCCCGCTGAGTTCGCCTCGGCGGGGAAAGAGTCCGTGAAACTCGACCGGGGGCCGGACAGGGATCGGCAGGGCGGGCGGCGCTCCGGAGTCGATGGGGCCGACCACGACCGGATTGGTGGAAACTCCGAGCAGGACTGGATTGGAAATGCCGTTGCTGCCGGACAGTTGCCACGCGGTCACTTGGCGGGCGAGGAAGGCGGAGGCCGGGCGTCCGAGCAGGCCGGCGACGATGTCCGGGGAGACCGCGGGTCCTGTGCCCACGAGATCCACGGTCACCTGATCGAGGAGGCTGCCATCGGTCCCCATGAGCGCGGAGGGTTGGCTGGCATCCAGGTTTCGCCCGAAGAGCGTCAATCGGTTGGTGATGCCGGGCGTCAGGACCGAGGGAATCACGAAATCAATCCGGGGTGAGGCGCTGACCCGGAACCGGAAGGGAAACTCATCCCCACCCCGGTAGGTGACGTCGCACACCTGGATCCATACCTCGCCCTTCGTGGATGGGACTTCGATCCAGCCGCGCCGGGAGGACGCGAGTTCCTGTCCCGAGGCATCGAAGACCCGGAGAACCGGTTCGAGCCGGGTTTCGAGGGCCCGAACCGGCACCTCGGCAATCCACCGCTGACCGGCGTGGGGGCGGAACCGGAACCAGAGGGTCTGTCCTGCGGGAATTCGTCCCGAGACCACGGCGGAGCCATCCACCCTCACCGCGGAGGCGGCGGTGGTGTTGGTGGGATTCAGGACCGTCTCCGGTCCGGTCCCGATGACGAAGGTTCGAGGATTGGAGGTTCCGAAGCGCCCGTTCCATCGCACCTGGACCGGTCCGGGGGGGACCTCGGCGGGGACGATCACCTGGAAGATGGCGGCATTGGACGCGACCGGGAGCGCCCGGATCCGGGGATCCGAGAAGGAGAGTCCCTTGGGATCCTCAAGATCGGTTCCGCTGACGGAAATCTCGTTGGTGGAGCCGGCGGCCGCGCCGGGAGGAAACAAGCCGAGGAGGCGAACCTGGGGAAGATCGGAGTAACCGGGGGGGCAGATCGCGAACGTTGCGATCAGGATCCGCAGAAGGCGGAGAGCCGAAGCGCGCGGGAATTCCCTTCGATGCCTCGGCACCCGGGGAACCGGGCGCGAACCGGGAACGCTTGAGGCTGGTTGAATCCGCTTCAGGGGCACCCGATAGGGACTTCCGCGACGGCCAAAAATTCAAGCGGGAAACCGGGGTGGCCGGGGAAATGGGGGCGGCCCCGGGCTCCTACTTCACCGTATTGACCAGGGGTGCCAGACCTTGAATCCGGACCTCAAGCCGATCCCCGGATTCGATGGGGCCGATGCCTGCGGGCGTCCCCGTGAGGATGACGTCGCCGGGGAGCATGGTCATGTTGGTCGAGATGAAGCTGACCAGGTCGAAGCAGTTGAAGATCATCTGGCTCGTGTTGCTGTTCTGACGCAACTGGCCGTTTTGGAAGAGCTGGATATTGAGATCGTGCGGATCGATCTTGGTCTCAATGTAGGGTCCCAGCGGCGTGAACGTGTCGAACGACTTCGACCGGGCCCACTGACTTTCACCGTTCTGGATGGTCCGGTCGGTGATGTCCTGGGCGGCGGTATACCCGAAGATGTAGCGGGCCGCCGCGGCCGGAGTCACATTCCGCATCCGCCGGCCGATCACAATGGTGAGTTCGGCCTCGAAATCCGTGCGATGATTGCCGAAGGGGACCTCGATCTTGGCGCCATCCGGGATCAGCGACGTGGGGGCCTTCAACCAAAAGAGCGGTTCCTTCGGCAGCGGCTTGCCGGACTCCCGGGCATGGTCGGCGTAGTTGAGTCCCACGGCGATGATCTTCGACGGGACCACGGGCACGAGGGTCTTGACTCCCTTCAGCGCCGTGGGCTTCTTTTCAAAGGATGGGGAGCCGTAAACGTCTCCGATCAGCTTGAAAAGCTCTCCGTCCACCACCTTTGCGTGAAAGATCTCCTCCCCTTTTTGAAACCGGCCGATAGCTGCCATGGCGGGCTCAGAGGTATCAAATTCTCACTTGACGGGGCAAGGTGAATCCCAACCAGCAGACTTGGGATTGGCCCTTGCCGTTGGCCCCGCCCCCCGTACCGTTGCCGCATGGCAGATGCATCCAAGCCCAAGGCGGCCGCGCGGAAGCCGCCCAAGGCCGTCCTGCTCGGTGTGGGTCTCGACTCCGACGGCCATAAGCGCGTCACCACGGGGAAGAATTTTGCCCTGGTGGGGGGGACGGCGGAAACGCACGAGGCCATGACTGAGAAGGCAATCAAGATCAACGAGAAGCTTCGTCGCAAGGGGAAGGAACTGCACGAGGTGAGCCGCGAGGAATTCCGGGATATTGCGGCCGAGGTCGGGCTCCGTCCGCCCGACCCGGAGAACTGACTCCGAATCTCATTTCGAAAAAGGCCCGCAATCTGCTTGGGACCGGCATGCTTCTTACCTGGAAACCGGTGCGCCTCATCTGCGGGTTGGGGGTGGCCCTGGGGTGGGCCTCCCGGGCCGTTCTCGGTGCCGGGGTGTCGGTCGGTGAGCTGAATTACGATGATCCGGAGGGAACCGACTACGACTTCATCGAATTGGTCAATGTCGCCGGTGCGGAGATTTCCCTGGCGGGGATGACGTTCACCCGCGGCATCGGATATACGTTCGCCGGGGGCGAGGTCCTGGGAGCCGGGGAACGGATTGTGGTGGCCAGGCAGCGGTCGAAATTCCAGGCCAGGTATGGCACGGGAGTCCGGCTTGCGGAGGGGACCTTCTCCGGAGGGTTCTCTGCGGACGGGGAACGGGTCACCCTGATGGATTCGGGCGGGGGAACGCAGTTCGATTTCACCTACTCGCCCTCCGGGGACTGGCCGTCGCGTCCCGGCGGGTTGGGAAGCACCCTCGAGCCGGTCGATTCCACGGGCAACCTCAACGACCCTGCCAATTGGCGGGCGAGCAGCGAATGGCTGGGGTCACCAGGGCGTGCGGGACGGGGTCCCCTGCGCCGGATCGCCATCAATGAGGTGCTCGCGCACACGGATCCCCCGTTTGAGGATGCGGTTGAGTTGCTCAACCTGACCGACGACTCGATCCCGCTGGGGGGGTGGTATCTGTCGAACGAACGGTCCGATCCCAGGAAGTATCGGATCGCGGCCAACACGGTGCTTGGACCCCGGGCAAGGATGGTGCTCTACGAATTCCAGTTCAGTCCTGAGACCCCTGATCCCAGCCAGAAGGCTTTCCGGTTCAATTCGGCCCATGGGGACGAAGCCGTGTTGATGTCCACGGATTCCAGTGGAGCCCTGGCTTATTGGGAGGATGCAGTGAGCTTTGATGCCACCGCCAATGGGATTCCGGTGGGGCGGTATCCTGAAGGCACCGGGCCCTTCACCATTCTGGAACGGCAGACCCTCGGAACGGACATCGACATGACATTTCCGTCGGACTTTCTGAACGCGTTTCGGGGTGGAAAGGGGGCGCCGAACGCGGGACCCCTGGTGGGGCCCGTGGTGGTCCGCCGGATCCAGCCTGCGCCCCTGGCGGCTGGGGACGAGTTTCTTGAGCTGGAGTGCGTCCATCCGGTCACGGTCGGTTTGTATGATCCCTCGTACCCGGAGAATACCTGGAGGATCCGGGGCGACGTGGATTTCGACCTGCCTCCCGGAGTGTTGATGGAGCCCGGAGCGCGACTTTTGGTCGTGGGAACGGATCCGGTGCAGTTCCGCAACCGGAACTCGATCCCGAACTCCATCCCCATCCTGGGTCCTTGGACCAATTCCCTCGGGGATCTCTCCGGCCGGGTCACCCTGTACAAGCCGGATCCTCCGCAGCTCCCGCCCCATCCGGACGCCGGTTTTGTGCCCTACATCCTGGTGGAGGGAATCCGATATTCCGTGACGGCACCGTGGCCTGTGATTCCCGAGGGATCCGGGGCCGCATTGCTGCGTCGGGATGTCACCGCCTACGGGAACGACCCGGCGCACTGGCAGGTGGATTCCATCGTTCCTCCGCTGCCGCCGGTGATCGAGGTCGGAGTGACGGGGAAGGGAATCGTCCAGTTGCGGTTCACGGCGGAGTCCGGACGGACGTATCGTCTGGAATCCCGGCCGACGAATCCCTCAGGTGAGTGGAGTGCCCTGGGGGTGATTCCCGTACCTTCGGGAGGAGGGGAGGTGGCGTTGGAGCCTCCGGCGACGGCTGCGTCCCGCCTGTTCCGGGTCACCGTCGAATAGCGTTGAACGGGAGATCCCGCGGAGGGCTTCCTCAGAAGCCGAACCATCGAAGGGCGATTTCACGGCCGCCGAACACCCAGGTCATCGCCGCGGCGGCGATGTAGGGTCCGTAACCCAGGCGGCCGGACAGCGTTTGCTTGCGGAGGGCGATGAGGATCACGGCCACGAAAGTCCCGATCACCGCGCTGAACATCAGGGAGAATACCGCGGCCTGCCATCCGAGAAACGCCCCGATGGCCGCCATGAATTTGACATCGCCCAATCCCATGGCTTCGCGAGGCAGTTCAACCCGGTCGGTCTCCGCCACCATGTAGGGTTCGTCCTCGGCCTTGAATACCTCACCGCCCACCCGCAGGAGTGCGGGTTGTGCGGCGAGGCGTAATTCCACGGGTTGGTCGAGGAAGCAGCGGTCGGTCAGTTCGAGGCGCTGGGCGTGAAGCCTTACGGCATCCGAAGGGCGGTAAAAGATCTCCTCGTAGGGCATCTCGCCGGAAGGCAGGAGCAGGGAACTCTCAAGGAAGCGCACGCGGCTCACCTCCGGGAAATCGATGTTCTGACGACCAAAGGCGAGTTTTCCCAGGCGCAGGACCAGATAGACAATGCCGGCCCCCACCGCGATGCCCAGTCCGCTCCGCTTCATGGATTCCAGCGGACCCTCCGCGTGTTGGAGGGCGGGAATGGCGGCCGAGAGGAGAAAGCCCGCCACGGTGCCGCCGAGCGTGATCTCGTCGGGGATGATCAGGTGTTCCAGATCGATGAAGGTCGCCGCGATGAATCCGGCAAAGAGCAGGCACAGGGCGAAGGCCATCCATGGCTGCGCCTCACCAAAGACGAGCCACGTGGACACAAACACGACCCCCGTGAACGCCTCCACCAGCAGGTATCTCGGCGAAATCGGCGACCCGCAAAAGGCGCAGCGGCCCCGGAGGGCGACCCAGGAGAGGATGGGGAGATTGAACCGAAGGGGGATCCGGGTCTGGCATTTGGGGCAGTGGGATGGCGGAGTGACGACGCTTTGTCCGAGGGGCATCCGATGGATGACCACGTTGAGAAAGCTGCCGACAATCAGGCCCAGGGCCGCGACCGCAAAGGTCCAGATGGGGTGGGGGATTCCCAGGAACTCCGGTTGCCAGAAATCGAGGGGAAGTCCGAGATAGCGGTCGGTCATGACGCGGTTCCGTACACTTCGGCCTTGAGGGCGCGCCGCATGGTTTCGACGGGAGCCGGGCGGCCCGTCCACAATTCGAGCGCCGCGGCACCCTGGTACAGCAGCATTCCCAATCCGTTGGCGGTCCGGCAGCCCGCCTCGCGGGCGGCGCGGAGCAACCGGGTTTCTGCAGGACGGTAGACCATGTCATAGACTCCGTCGGCCCGGGTCAGCGGAAAACGGCGGGTGTCGAGGGGCAGGGCGTCCGACTCCTGCAGTCCCAGCGATGTGGCATTCAGGACAACCTCGACGTCGCCCTCGGGGTAGCCCAGGTGGATCTCCGTCACCAGGGACCGGTCGGCGATTTCCCGGGCGAGCGCCTCGGCCTTCTCCATCGACCGGTTGACCAGCCAGAGCCCACCGACCTGCTCGTCCGCGAGGCGCAGGGCCGCCGCCCGCGCCGCGCCGCCCGCGCCGAGAAGGAGGATTCGGGAGGCACGGGCCTCGACCGCGAGATCCTCCCCCAGCGCACGGACGAGGGCGTCGGCATCGGTGTTGTACCCGTGCAATCGCACGGGTCCGGAGGGATCCCGGAGTTGTCCGACCGGACGCCACAGTCCCTCCGCATCCTCCGCCTCGAAAACCACGGTGTTGACCGCCCCGTACTCGCGGGCGGTTGGATCGAGCACGTCCATCAGGGGAACCGCGAGTTGCTTGTGGGGCACCGTCAGGTTCACCCCGGCGAATCCCATGCGCCGGGCGCCGTCCAGGGCCTCCCTGAGGTGTTCCGGTTCCACGGCGCAGGCCACGTAGGTCCAGTCGAGTCCGAGTTCCTCCAGGGCGGCGTTGTGCATGGCCGGGGACGCCGAGTGGCGCACGGGCGAGCCAAAGACGGCCAGCAGCCGTGTTCGGGCCGTGGGCGAGTTCCGGATCAGGGGCGTCATGCGCGCGAGAGCCTAGGCAGGCCGCGCGGGGTGAGAAGCCGGAAGTCGGGAATGGTTGCCGGGGGCCTCGCGGTCATCCGCCAGCCGCAACCCCTACTTCCCGTGGGCGGCCTTGAGGTGGTCCCCGAGCACGTCCCGTCCGAAGTCGCCCTTGAATTCGCGCCAGACCGCATGGACATGGTTGGCGTCGTTCTGGGTGTTGTCGTACTCCAGAAGGAACGTGGGCCCGTGGATCCGATAGTAATGTCCCTGGCCGCGTTCCAGTCCGCCCGCCCAGGCGAACACGACGGGGTCGAGTCCTGCAGCCTCGATCGCCTTCAAATCGGCCGTGGCAAGTTCGCCGCGAAGACGTCCCACGTATGCATTGACGATGTTCCGGACAAGGTCCTTCTGATCCGCGTTCATGTCCGAGAACCGGAGCCCCTTGGCTGCGCCGATGTCCGCGACGGCCGCGGCGACCGTCAGGATGTCATCCGGGGCCTTGGGTTGGACGACGGCCTGACGGCGTTGATCGTCATTGAGGGAACGAACCAGGGTCCGGGCCAGATCCTCCTCGGTTCCCAGCACCCGGAGACCCGCTCGTCCGCCCGTCCGAACCTCGGCTGGATTGGTTCCCATGAAACTGGGCGTACCCGCGACGACGGCACCGTCGAGCAGGGTGAAATTGACGGAGAGGTGGTGACCTTCCACCCGCCAGCCCCAGCCGCCCTTCGGACCGGGTTCGCCGAACACGCTGACGAAGTACAGCTCCGGGTCGCGTGGAAACTTGCGATTGGGTCCCTCCAGGTCCTGGAGGATCTGCTCCAGACTCATGATCGTAACGGCCTTGCCGTAGCCACTTTGGCTCAAGCCGGAACTGAGCAGGGCGTAGGCGAGATGGCGCTGGGCGGCGGACATTTCCTTCAGGGGCAGCCCATTCCGCTCCTTGGGAATGAAGTGCCAGTTCTCGCGTTCGGGGGATTCAAAGACAAAGGCCGCCTTCGTCTTTTGTTTCGGAGTCAGCGCCGCAAGGAACGTTTTGGCGGCGGACGCCATGTCATCGGCGGGCGCCCCAAGGGTGCGCGCGGCCAGGAGCAACAGAAGGAGCAGACGGAGGTGCATGGACCCAGCTTTCAGAAGTCGTGCCGGCGTCCCAAGGAAAAAAGCGCGAAACGCGGGTCGGGCGGTGACGTCCGGGAACCGTGCGCTTCCGTTCCCCGCACCGTGGCCGACGTCCCGCCTTGGCCTTGTGCGGAATCGTGGCGGCATTCACTCTCGCAGTCGTGAAGGTGCTTTTCATTGGCGATATCGTGGGTGAGCCCGGGAGACGGGCGGTCCGCCAATTGGTGCCGATCCTGAGGGAACGGCATGCGCTCGACTACGTGGTCGCCAACGGGGAGAATTCCGCGGGAGGCGCGGGCATCACCCTGGGAACCGCCCGGGAGATCTTTGAGGCGGGGGCGGATCTCATCACGTCGGGAGACCATCTGTGGGACCAGAAGGACACCGTCACGTTGCTGGCCTCGGAACCCCGCTTCCTCCGTCCGGCAAATTATCCGGAGGGTGTCTCGGGACGCGGCCTCACCGTCGTCGAGAAGCCGGGGGTCGCGCCGCTGGCGGTGATGAATCTCCAGGGGCGGACCTTCATGGCGGCGCTGGAAAATCCGTTCGTGGTCGGCGCGGCCCTCGCGGAGCAGGCCCGGAGCCGCACTCCGGTGATCCTGGTGGATTTTCACGCCGAGGCGACCTCGGAGAAGATTGCGCTCGGCTGGCATCTGGACGGCAGGGTCAGTGCGGTGATCGGAACCCACACCCATGTGCAGACCGCCGACGAACGGATCCTTCCGGGTGGAACCGCCTGTCTGACCGACGCGGGGTTCACCGGGGGACACGACGGAGTGCTGGGGCGCGAGTGGCGTCCGATCGTGGAACGGTTTCTCCGGCACACGCCGCAGAAATTTGGCGTGTGTGACTCGCGCATCCTCCTGCACGGATGCGTCCTGGACCTGGATGAGACGACCGGACGTGCCCGCGGGATCGTCCGGATTTCCGAGCCGCTTCCCGCCGCCGGATGAGTGCGGGGGAAACCGGCGGCCTGCGGGCGGGGACCCGCCGAAGGCGGGTGTTCGGTGGCCTGGTGACGGGCCTCCTGGTGGCGGTGGCGGGCGCCCTGTGCTGGAGCCAGTGGTCGTCCCCGGCGGAGCGGGAGGCGAACCGGTGGGTTCGGGATTTCCTCCGGGTGCGCGCCGCGGATACGGCCCGCCTTCCGGATTGGCCCCTGTCGTATGAGGGACAGCGGGTGATGGTCCGGTCCTTTACGCGGCCCGAGTCCGCCTGGCTCCGGGCGTGGGACCGGTTCCGACGCCGGATGCCGCCGTCCATGCGGGTCGTGCTGCCGCGAATCCCGGGAGCCCGGGACCGAGCGATCACCCTCGGACCCGCCCTGATTGAAATGCCGAAGATGCCCGCGATCCGGATGGCGTTGCTCGAGGCCGCCCTCGATCCCCGGGGAGCCAACCGCGCCTTTGCCGTCCAGTTTGCCGGTGCAGACCTTCCGGTCCCGAAAACCCTGCTGCCCCTGCTGGAACGATTGGCGGAGGATGCCGATCCCGCCGTCCGATCCCAGGTGGCGCTCGCGGTCGCTGGCATGCGGCCCGGGGACCCGGAGGTGGAACGACTCCTGGGCCGGCTTCAGGCGGACCAGGTGTCCTCGGTCCGCGAGGCCGCCCGGCATCGCCCGGTGGAACCGGGCGACCTGGAGTAGGCCGGGGAAGTCACCGGCCGTGCATCACGCGCTCGGCGATCAGGTCAAATGTTCGGGCCGCCTTTTGACGGACGGCCGGGAGCCGCTCCTCCAAACGGGCCTTCACGGCCTGGCGCATGCCCCAGGCCCTGCGGACCTTCTCGCAGGCAAAGGCGGGATCGAGAAAGTCCTTCACCGGCAGAAGCAGGCCGTCGCGGATCTGTTCGGGTTCAAACAGGTCGCCGAGGATTCCCTCGGCTTTGACGGAGTATCCAATCGCGACCGTGCACACGGCGCTGGAGAGTCCGGCGATGCAGGAGTGCATCCGCTCCGAGACCACCATGTCGCACTGGCTGATGATCCCCTTGAACTCCGACGCGGAGTAGTCGCCGCCCGCAATCTGCAGGCGTGGGTCGAAGTTGAAGTGCCGGACCAGTTCCGTGGCCAGGACCCGGTCGTCGTTCTTGGGGGAGATTTCCTGAACGTGGGGAACGAAGATGAGTCCGGCGTCGAGTTCGCGCAGGAGCATGTCCACCACGGCGCACCAGGTCCGGAAGTGCTGGTCGTAGTCGGAGTTCATCCAATTGCAGATGGCCTGGCTCGGGGTGAGCGCGATGACGGGGCGGGAACCCGTGAAGCCATGATACGCCCGGAGACGGGCCAGGCGGTCCGGGGCGGGGATCTTCAGGAGGAATGCGGCATCGGCGGTGTGCGCCACCCGGTCCGTCGGCAGCCCGAGTTCGCGGGTGACATAGTCGTAGGACTTGCCCTCGCGGACGCTGATGCCCGCGGCGTCCTGGGCCACCGCGAGGAATGCCTTGCGGTCTGCGGCCGACTTGAAGGGGCCGATGGAATGGGCGGCGAAGAAGAACGGCGTCCCGAGTTTCTGGGCGACCTGCAGCGGGGCCAGGTGGGACAGCAGGGATCGATGCCCATACTCGGACGCGAAGACATCCCCGCCCGTCGCAACCACCAGGTCCGCGGTTTGGAACTCGCCCAGGGTGGCCTGGTATTCCCGCGCGAGGGCCCCGACCTGGTTCGACAGCTTGAGGATCATCGCCCGCAGCCGCGTGCTGAAGTGCGGTTTGGCCGTCTGATCCTGCAGGAAGCGGACGTCCGTCTCCCGGACCCGGGAGGCGTCGAATTCCGGTCCGCGGTCCAGCACGAGAAATTCCGGCTGGGGGAGGCGGGCCCGGAGCTGTTCGATGAGGGTGGTGACCAGTGCCTCGACCCCGTGGTTTCGGAAGCTGGTGACGCCGGTGATGATGGTCTTCATGGGCGGAATGAATCAGGGTTGAAAATGGGGGGATGGATTGTGGATGTCCGGTGGCACCGGCCGGTGCGCCGGGGTTCAGGGATTCCAGCGGATGGAAGTGGGGATGCTTTCAGGCATGGGTTAATTGAATCGGCTCCACAGCCGTGCGTAGGCGCTGACCAGGCCGGGAAAGTCGGTGGCGTCGGTGGCGAGATCGCGCTGGAGGCGGCGCAACCCCTGGGGGTGCATTGACGACGAACGACTCCGCAACCAGAGGAGTCCGGGGAGGGAATTCAGGAGCCGCTCCCGGGGGTGGCGTCCGGACCCGGATTGCAGGAGCGCCCGAGGCCCGAAGGCGCGTAGATTGACGAGACGATTCCTCAGACCGGGTGTTTCCGGGCATTTGTCCCCTGGCCAGCCAAAATAGGCGTCGGCCGTCGGGAACGCGGAGCCCAATCGGCGGCCCTCGAGCGCCAGCCAGAGCTGGAGACCGAGGGAGGCGAGTTGACGATGACGCTCCCCCAGTTCCTCCCGGGACAGCGTGGACCGAACAGGATGCAGCTTGAACTCCACCCCCTCGCGGTGCTGCGCCAAAAGGTCCGCACCGATGCGCGCCCGATCCGGACCTGGGAACAGGCTCGGGGTGGAACCCGTCACCAGATTCCGCAGCCGTTCGTGACGCTCCCGGCAACTCCAGTGGTAGAGCCCGGCGGACGTGACCAGGACGTCTCCAAAGGCGAGCTGTGCCTTGGAAAGGTTCCTCCCGACGAAATCCGCTTCTTCGGGGCCGAAGGATTCCCGTTCCAGACGCTCGAGGGAAAAGAGCAGTCCGGAACAGCGATTCATCAACAGGCGGGTCGCCTCATGCAGCGGAATTCGCGAGGCGTCGCGGTGGTGGTCGCAGCCCGCGAGCACGGACTCGTCCCCGACCAGGCACCGGTGTCCGAGGACGAGGTCGTAGTAGAACATCGTTGTCGGACTCCGGCGAAGCCGTTCCAGGGTGAGCACCTTGAATTCGACCTCGAGACCGGTACCCTGGGAAAGCTGCTCGCCGAGGGCGTGCAGCGGTCCGTGGAACTGCCGTTCGGCGAGCAGCGCGTTTCCCCGGACGAATACGAAGGACTCCAGATCATTGTAGGGACGGTCGCCAGCAGGGGTTCGCAGGACCCCGCCTTCGCCGCGTCCGTAACCGCCGCCCAGCAGGACCGCGTCGAGTCGATCAGCCGGTATCAATTGGCGGATCCCCTCGCGGACTTTTCCGCAAAGCTCCTCGAGGTACGTCTCGAGGGCATCACTTCCATCCAGGGTGAATCGGCGCGCACTCATGGATGGGTCCCTCCGGGTCGTCGATAATCACGCCATCCCTTTCGGAATCCCTCCAGGCGCCCGCAACGCTGTGCCCATCGGATGCGCGCCGCATGCGGGAGTTCCCCGAGGCGCCGTTCCCGGAGGCAGAAGCGGACGTCCTTGCGCAGGTCGCGCACCCACCCGAGCAGAACGGTTCGGAAAAACCCAAAGTCGGACTCCGTGCCCGGCCACGTGGCGGCCATGGCCCGGGCGTCCCCCGCGGAACGCTTTCGGGCCTGTGCGGCGGTGTAGTTGTGGGAGTGCATGACGGTGGAGTCGGCGACGTACTCCACCCGATAGCCGGACGCGCGGCACCATCGGGTGTATTCGTCATCCTCGGCGTACTGAAGGTCCTCCCGAAATCCGCGCCGCTCCCAGACGTCCCGTCGCAATCCGCTGCTGACCATGCTGAAGAAATGATCCCAGGTTGCGGATTCCCGGTGGGGACCAAAGCAACGGTCGTAGTCACAGGCGTACACCGCTTCACAATCGGGGCGGGGAATCTGCCGTCCAAAACAGGCGGCCACGGCGGGATCCTGCAGCGCGGTCACCAGGGGGCGGAGCCATCCGGAACCCTGCGGGGTGGCGTCCGCATTCAGGAAAATCGCGAACGGGGATCGCGCGAGCCGCATGCCGTGGTTCATCACCCGGCTGGGATTGTATTCGGCTGGGGTGATCTGGACGAGGTGGGCGGGCCTGGCGGCGCGAATGAGTTCCACCGAGCCGTCGGTGGAGCCCGAATCGATGACGATCAATTCCCAGGCGGAGTGGTCCTGGGACCGGAGGGCCGGCAAGGTTTCCCGGAGCGCCCAGCCCTCGTTGTACGACCGCATGATGATGCTGACGAACGGGTCGCTCATGGGTCAGTGTTCCGCCTTCTTCCGTTCGCCAATCCACGCGGAGAGGAGTTGGGTCAAGTCGCCGCCCACGCGGGTGGGCGAGTATCGCGCCTGGCATCGTTGCTGAAGGCGAAGTCCGAGGGCATCCGCTTTCGCGGGGTGCTCGATCCAGCGTGTGACCGCGTCGACCAGGTGGTCCGTTGTTGCGGCGATGGCGGCGTCCTCACCCACGTCAATTCCCTCCGCGCCGATGGGCGTGGTCACCACCGCCCGGCCGGCCGCGGCCGCCTCCAGAATGCGGGTTCGGGTTCCTGAGGCGACGCGGAGCGGAAGGAGGACAAATCGGGATTCACGAATGGCCCGGTCCATGGACGGCACCCCGCCCACCAGGGACACCAGATCCCCGTCGGGACTCCGGAGTCGTTCCGCGAACCAGGCGGGAGGATTTCGTCCCGCAACCTCGATCCGCACACCCGATCGGCGGAGCGCGGGAGCGAGGCGCGGCAGCAGGTCGTCCACGAGGTGCCGGAACGCATCCATGTTGGCGGCGGAATTCAGGCTGCCAAAGAAGAGGATGGCCGGACGCCGGGGAGCGGCAGCGTTCTCGGATTCGCCGTCGGAGCCCGGCATGACGTTGGGCAGGACCTCCAACCGGCACGGAGGCTCCTGCGGGATGCCGCGCCGTCGCACCTCCGCGAGTTCCTCGGGATTGCTCAGGAGCACGAGGAACCGATGCCGCATCAGGACGCGCTCGCAGCGTTCGAGCTTGATCCGTTCCATGAGGAACCAGCGGTTGCGCAGGGACGGGGCTTGTTGCCATGTCAGGCCCACCAGGCGGGAGGACAGCATGTCGAGATCGACGGCGACGGCGGGTCGGGTGGGATGCTGGGACGCGGCCCGGGCGAGGTGCCACGGCGCGTGGAACCGGGTCACGACGGCGGCATAGTTTCGTTGCGTGAGGAGCTGCCGAAAGTGTTCGAGCTCCGGATCCGGAAACCGAAAGACGGAATCCGACTCCCACCAAGGGCTTCGGGTGCTGCGCAAGGTCAGCACGGGACGGATTCCGTTCCCGGTCTCCGGCGGGGACGGGGCGTTTGCGGGGAGGATTCGTGCCCAGTCGACGTCAAACGCGGAGTTCAATGCCGACCACAGAAAGCGGCTGCGATTCTTGTCGCCGCCGGTCTCGTGCTCAAAAGGCACGTCCAGATAGAGGACCCGGTCGCGGCTCATGGGGTGGTGGCGGCCGGCGCCGCCCTGCGAAACCGGCTTCCGAATTTGGCGACGAGGCGATGACGTCCCTCCGGATCGAGTCCGAAACGCCACAGTCCCGCGAGTCCCACCGCACCGACCGCCGACCCTTCGGCCAGGACGAGCAGGGTGTTGCTTCCACTGTGCCACCAGGGCTGATGGCGCAATACCGCGGCGGCGGCGATCATCGGCAGGCAGCCGGTCCAGGCCGGAACCACAACCCGGCGGAAGAGCGCCCAGCGGGAAAGGCCTGCCTCGTGGGAGGCCCATCCCCAGAGGAGGATCCATCCGAAAAGCACCGTCGGGAGGACGGATCCCAAGGCGACCCCCACGATGCTCCGCAACCACAAGGTCAGGGAGATGCTGAGCGCGAGGTTGCACACCGCTTCGGCCACGCCCTGCTGCATCATCCGGCGCTCCTGTCCGGCCATGAGAAACATCCGCTTGAAGACCCAGTGGGTGAGGACGAGGGAGTAGTGCCAGAATAGGAGGAGCTGTCCGACCCATTGCATTTCGGCCGTCGGTTCCTTCACGCCGGTCAGGATGCGGATGAGCCCGTCCATGTAGGCCGCGCAAAGAATGTACAGGGGGGTGGCGAGCAGGACGCTGTAGCGCATGCCTCCGATCAGCATGTCCCGAAGCGCGGCGCGGTCCCCTTTGGCGTGGAGGTGCGCCGCGGTCGGTGAGAGGACGTCCG
>JAEUHD010000361.1 GCA_016793645.1 Verrucomicrobiales bacterium | reverse complement strand
ATGCCGTCCGAACAGACCGAGATCTACTACCTGTTCGCCCGCGACCGCGCCTCCGCGGAGGCCAGCCCTTACTTTGAAGTGTTCCGCGAGCGGAAGTTCGAGGTGCTGTTTGTCACGGATCCCGTGGACGAGTTCGTCATGGACCGCATCCGCGAGTTCGACGGCAAGACCATCACCGCCGCAGAAAAGGCGGAGTTGAAGGTGGACGACAAGGAGTCCACCGGCGCGCTGTCGGAGGAGGATGCCTCCGCGCTCTCCGCGTGGCTCAAAACCACCCTCGGGGATGCGGTGAAGGAGGTGCGGTCCTCGAAGCGACTGGTGGACAGTCCGGTGGTGGTCGTGGACAGCGACAAGTTCATGACCGCGTCCATGCGGCGTACCTTGAAGATGATGGGGCGCGATGCGGACGGATTGGGTGGACTGGGGGAATCGGCTCCGGACCTGGAGTTGAATCCGCGGCATCCCGTGATCGTGAAGTTGCAGCAGGTGCGGGGACAGGATGCGTCGCTTGCCGAACTGGTGGCGCACCAGTTGTTCGACCAGGCGCGTCTGGCGGCCGGAAGGCTGGAGGATCCGCGGTCGATGCTGACCCGCATGAACACGCTGCTCTCCCGCGTGGTGGGTGCGTAACGGTCCCGCGAACCGGCGTCCTGCTCAGTAGGCCACGGCGAACGAGCCGTCCGCCCTGGGCAGGACCGCCGGGAAGCTCCAGACCCCGAGGCCTTCCCCGTGGCCGATCTCTCCTGAGAGGGTGCCCTCGGCCGTGAGGACACGCCACACGACGCGTCCGCCGCGCTGCCATCCGGTGCCCTCGGCCCAGGCGCAGAGGACGTCTCCGTTTCGATTCACGGCGAGCGCCGGATGACGCGCTCCGGACTCCGGGGACACCGTCACAGGTTCGGGGAGGATGGGGCGGCCGGCTGAGATGATTTCCAGACGGATCCGTCCTCCGGTCTCCCAGGCGCCCCAGATCCGTCCGCCGGGGGTGGGGGCGCGGACGAGGGACGCGGTGCTCATCGGGCACGCTTCGATCGGCCAGGGATCGGACAGGACTGGCAGTGCCGCCGTGGAGGGGGTCGCCTGGTCGAGGAGAATCATGGGGCGACCAGGAGACACGGCGGCGGCGCGGTAGAGGACGTTGGGTCGTCCGGTGCCGTCCGTGATGCCGCGGAGTCCGCAGCACCCGCAGACACCGCCCGCGGGCGTCAGGGACCGGGGCGGGCCAAAGGTTTTTCCGTCGTCGTCCGATTGAACCACGAACACCTGGCGGTCCTTTTCCGTGGCTCCCTCCCGGCGTGTCGCGGCGTGCCAGACCACGAAGACGCGACCGGAGCCGTCGGCGGTCACTGAGGCCCCGCCGTCCAGAAGGAAGGTTTCGCCGAGCAGATTGCGGGCGGGTTCGAATCCGGTTCCGGCATCGTTCCGGCGCGAATACAACAGCGGAGATCCCTGGGCCCCGGGCGCGGTGGCGCGGGAACCATTCCAGACGGCGTGAACCCTGCCGTGGCGTCCGACGCACGCCTGCACGCCCCGCACGGTGCCGAGGGCGATGGCGGCGCCGTCCTGATCATTGACCCGGATCGGGGCATCCACTCCCGGGCGTCCACCGGGCCAGGTCTGCAGGTAGATGTTGCCGTGGGCCGGATCCCCGCGAAGCCACACCATGTGGACCGCACCGGACTCGGGATCGAGGGCGGCGACCGGCTGCATTACGGTGGAGGGCAGCCGGACTACGTCCACGGCGGGATTGGCCCGGGTGATCAGATTGATGCCGAGCAGGGCGGCCGTCGCGATGATGACTCTGCAGATCATCGGGGGATGCCGGGCGGCGGTTTCGGGAGTCGTCGGCCGGCCCTTCAGGTTCCCGTGGATCCAAGCGCCGCCCTCGCCTTCCACATCAGCCACACCAGTTCCTCGGTGTAGGCCATGGGGCGGGGATAGGTGATGGCGCCCGTGACATCGCCTTCGAGGTCACGCTGGGCGAGCACCCGTGCGGCCTGGTTGAGCCCGGCGGGATTGCAATGGGAAGCCAGGTCGCGCACGAGCCGTCGAAAGCTCTCGCCGACGTTTCCGGGTTCGGCGCTGTCCACGTATTGCGGCATCCGGTCGAAGCGCAGGCGGTCGAGATTGGACTGGAAGCGCGTTTCGGCGTCGCCGGTGACGATCTCCAACTTGAGTTCCCGTTGGTCGTATCCGGCGGCGAGCACGGAGATGGCGGCCCAGGGAATCCGGGTCATACGTTCCAACGGATCGTAAATCGTCAGGGCGTCCTGGGCGCCTTCCACGAAGTCAAAGAGCTTCGGGTCGGGGAGGCGCGGGAGATCGGAATCGGGCACGATCTCGATTTCGATGCCCTCGGCGCCGAGGGATTGCTGGAGGAACAGCGCATCGTCCAGCGACAGGTCCCGGGCCAGGATGCCGAAGGCGTCGTCGGCGACGAACCGTGCGTCGGCGGGGGTCAATCCGCGGCCGGTGGCAAAGGCGCGTTCCAACGCCGCCACGTCAGGGCGCGACAGATTCAATTGAAGCAGTGCGTACGCCACCCGGCGAGGGTGCACGAACCCGGGCCGGAGGGAAGGAAAGACCGGTGGGCGGCGTTCGTAGTGCAGGCTTCAGCCTGTTCTTCCGGGGCGCGACGGCAGCGGTTGGGCGGGGGAGCAGCCTAAAGGCTGGACTACGAACGAGTGGGGTTTGTAGTGCAGGCTTCAGCCTGTTCTTCCGGGGCGCGACGTCAGCGGTTGGGCGGGGGAGCAGCCTGAAGGCTGGACTACGAACGAGCGGCGCTTGTAGTGCAGGCTTTAGCCTGTCGTTCGTCAGGGGAGCAGCCTGAAGGCCGGACGACGAGCAGGGTCAGGACGGCGGATTCAACCCCTGAAGCCACTGGGAGGCCGCCGCCCGGATCTCCTCCCCTGTGCGGGCCTGCGGAGTGACAAATCGCGGCGTAAACCAGGGGAATCCGCCCACCAGATCCGGCGTCACGAGGATCTGCCCGTCGCAGTCGGGTCCGCTCCCGATGCCGATGGTGACCATCCGGGGGCAGGCCGCGGTAAGTTCCCGGGCGACCGGTGGCGTGACCAGTTCGAGGACGCAGGCAAAGGCGCCCGCCTGTTCCAGTTCCCTCGCGTCGGACAGCAGACGGAGGCGTCCGGCTTCGTCGCGTCCCTTGATGCGGTACTTGCCCCCCTCCTCCAGGACGTGTTGGGGAAGCATTCCGAGGTGGCCGCAGAAGGGAATTCCCGCGGCGAGGATGGCCCGAATTTGGGGGAGGATCTCCACGCCTCCCTCTGCCTTTACGAAGTCCGCCCCGGCCGCCTGAAGTTCACGGGCGTGGGTCAGGGCGCGTTCCGGGGTGTCGTAGCTTCCGTAGGGCAGGTCGGCGCCGACGAGGGCGGTGGGACGCGCCCGGGCGACGGCGCGAACATGGTGCACCATGTCCGCCATGGAGACGTGGGTCGTGTCGGGATATCCGAGGACGACCATGCCCAGTGAATCCCCCACCAGCAGCAGGGGCACGCCGGCTTCGTCGAGCAGCCGGGCCATGGGATAATCGTAGGCCGTCAGCGCACCAATCCGGCACCGGCCCTTGGCGTCCAGAATGCGCTGCACCGTCCACTTCTCGCGGTTCACGCCGGGAACCGTTCGCTGGAAACCGGCGCGAGTCCAATCTGCAATCGCGCTTCCGGGGAGTCCCTAGGCCCGGGGCTGGGGGTGAGGACCGGCTTGCACCGGGGGCGGTCCTCGCCTTTCCTCGGGCGCGTCATGTCATCGCTTCAAGGAAAACTCGGATTGGTCTTTGGCGTCGCGAACAAGCGTTCCATTGCATGGGCCATTGCCCAGGCCTGGCACCGCGAGGGCGCCCGTCTGGCATTCACCTACCAGGGGGAACGCCTCAAGGACAACGTGGAGGAACTCGCCGGCACGTTTGGTCCGGACACGTTGATCCTTCCCTGTGATGTCACCCAGGACGACCAGATTACCGCCGTCTTCAACGAGGTGGGATCCAAGTTCGGCCGGCTCGACCTGATGCTGCACTCGGTGGCGTTCGCTCCGAAGGAGGCGTTGGAGGGGGACTTCCTGAACACCAGTCGGGACGCCTTCAAGGTGGCGCACGACGTCAGCGCCTATTCCCTGATCGCGGTGTCCCGGGCCGCGGCCCCGTTGATGACGGCCGGCGGCAGCATCGTGGCCATGACCTATTACGGATCTGAGAAGGTGATTCCGCATTACAACGTGATGGGCGTGGCCAAGGCTGCGCTGGAGGCCAGCACCCGCTACCTCGCCTACAGCCTCGGGCCCCGCAAGATCCGGGTGAACTGCATCAGCGCCGGCCCGATGAACACCCTGGCCGCCCGCGGCATTGCCGGATTTGGCGACATGCTGAAGCACTACGAGGCCCATGCGCCCCTGAAGCGCAACGTGCTGCCCGATGAGTTGGGCGCGACCGGCGCATTCCTCGCCAGCGACGGCGCCGCCGCGATCACCGGACAGGTACTCTACGTGGACTCCGGTTATCAGATCATGGGGATGTAACGGGCCGGACGGGCGCCTCTCGCCCGTTGCCCGGAGGGGAATGCCTCCTACTGTCCGCCCGTGGCCACCGAGCCTCCTGCCATCCAAAGTTCCTGGGCCGTCGTCCAGGATCATCGCCGGGTCTTCCAGGACCTGGTGTATCTGTATCCGGTGATCTCGCGCCGTTCGCGCGGGCTGTCCATCGGGGTGAACTTGAATCCGGACAAGCGCTGCAACTTCGATTGCGTGTACTGCGAGGTGGACCGGAAGACGCCGGGCCGGGCCACCTCGGTGCGGTTGGATCAGTTGCGGGACGAGTTGGTGTGGCTCGTCCAGCATGCGCGGGACGGCACGCTGGCGCAGCAGCCCAAGTTCTGCGAAGTGCCCGAACTGACGAGGCAGATCCGGGATATTGCGTTCAGCGGCGACGGGGAGCCGACGATGATTCCCAACTTCGAGGAGTGCGTCCGGACCGTTGCCGAGGTTCGGCATCAGTTGGGTCTCGACGACACCAAGCTGGTCCTGATCACCGACTCCGCCGGACTCGACAAAGGTAGTGTGAAGCGCGGACTGGAGTTGATGGACGCGCATCACGGGGAGATCTGGTGCAAGCTCGATGCCGGCACCCCGGAGTATTACCGGCTCGTCAACCGGTCCTTCGTGCAATTCAGCCGGATCCTGAAGAACATTCTGGAGACGGCCCGCGTGCGCCCGGTGATCATCCAGTCGCTGTTCCTGAGGATTCGCGGCGAGGCGATGACTCCTGCGGAACTGGCCGCGTATTGCGACCGGTTGAACGAGATCGTGGCTGCGGGGGGACGGATCCGGGAGGTCCACGCCTACACCGTGGCGCGTCCGACGCCCGAAACGTGGGCCACCCGATTGACGCGCGAAGAATTGGAGGGCCTGGCGACGGAGATTCGCCGACGGACAGGACTCAAGGTTGAGGTCTTCGATTGAGGAGGCGGGTCGAGTGACGGGGCCTCACCGCGGCTGGGGCGCGGCGGGCACTGGGTCGCCAAACACGGAGCGGGCCTCCTTGAAGGCAAGCCATGCGTGGATTTCCTCCGCCTGGGTGTTGGACAGCCGGGGCGCCCGTGCGTCCGCGGGCAGGGGAACCATGGCGGCGGCGGCGGCTTCGTACAGCGCCCGGGCCTCGTCGGTGCGCGTCAACTGCTGGAGGGCCAGCGCGCGATAGAACGCTCCGGCACTCGCCAGTGGATGTCCCAGAGCCCCGGAGGTCGTGAGTGGAAGCAGGGCGGCCTCGGCCTCGGTCCATCGCTCGTTCCGCAGGTGGGCCAGACCCAGGGCCAGTTGGGTGGACCTCGCATTGGCGTGGCTGCGTTCGGCATCCGCCACCCGGCGGCCGAGCGTCAGCAGCAGGTCCCGCTGGGAGGGATCGGTCGTCGGACGCAGTCCGAGCAGGAGGGTCATCCGCTCCGTGCTGGCGGTGTCATCCGGCTGCGGGGGGCGCTCGGAGATCCGCCGAACCAGGGCGTCATAATCCGCCTCGGGTCCCAGCCACGCCGCATGGAGGGCGATGTGGATCAGCATGGTGGAATCCCGAGGGACGCGCAGGGCGCACTCGTGCAACAGTCGTTGCGAATCCTCGAACCGGCCGGCCAGCAGATGGGACCGCACCAGTTGCAGCATGGCATCCAGGGTGTGGGGGTGGTCCCGTCCGTTGGAGAGTTCGCGCACGCGCACCACGTCCTCGCGGACCGTGGCCGCCTCGTCCGGGCGGCCCGAGGCCGCGAGGGCAAGGGCCAGGTAGTGTTGGGACAGGATGGTGTCGGGATGCTGGGGGCCGAGGATCCGGCGGCGGATGGCATGAACCTCGCGATGCAGGGGGATGGCTGCGGACGGATTGCGGTTCTGTTCGTAGAACGCGCGGTAGTGCATGGCCATGAGCGTCTCGGGGTGCTCCGGGCCGAGGACCTTCCGGCGCAGGCGCACGAGGTCGTCCTGCAGCCGGATGGCCTCATCGCGCCGGCCGAGGGCTTCGTAGTTGCAGGCCAGGTTCGCGAGGGATCCGAGGGTGCGGGGATCCTCCGGGCCCAGGGTTCGCTGGTGGAGCCGCAGCACCTGTTCCTGGGCCGCCACGGATTCCTTGATGCGACCCGCGTTGGAGTAGCGGACGCTCAGGTTCTGCAGGCTGATCAGGGTGCCGGGGTGCTCCGGGCCCATCGTTTTGCGCCGGAGCGCCACCACCTCCTCCTGGAGGCGGATTCCTTCGGCATAGCGCTCGTTCTCCTGGAGGATGTACGCGAGATTTTCCATCGCGGTGATCGTTTCCGGGGCCGTCGGTCCCTGGATGCGCCGGCGGATGGAAAGAATCTGTTCATAGAGGGCCAGGGACTCCTTCTTCCGGTTGGCGGAGGAGTACGAGTCGGCCAGGGCCGTCATGGCATTGAGGGTGTCCGGGTGCTCCGGGCCGAGCGTGGTCTTTTTATGTTCCAGCACTTTTTCGCGAAGAGCCGCCGCCTCGCGGGGGAGTCCGATCGACTGGTAGGTGTCCCCGAGCGTGTCCTGCATTTCGGCACGGCGCTCCGGCATCCGGGACAGGTCCGCCTCCACGCGGTCCGCGGCGGCCCGGAGCGCCTCGGCCACGGTGATGGAGTATCCGGACCGGCTGGGATCCGGACTTTGGAACACCTGCTTGAGAAAGCGGGAGATCGACTCCGCGTCCTTGAGCCGGTCCATGGCCAGTCCCTCGGCACGCCGGGCCCGGATGGCCTGGGTGATGCTGATCCCGGTGCCGAGGAGGAGGGCGAGGGTGATGGCACCGGCGGCGATGAATTCGGCGCGGTGCCTCCGGAAGGCCTTCTGGAAGCGGTACGCCGCACTGGGCGGGCGAGCCAGAACGGCATCATCCGAGAGATGGCGCTGAAGGTCCGCCGCCAGTTCATTGGGCGTCTCGTAGCGGCGACGCCGATCCTTCTCCAGGCACCGCATTACGATCCAGTCGAGGTCACCCCGGAGGTCCCCGCCCAGGAGGCTTCCGGAAACGCGCCGGTTCATCGCGATGCTCTTCCGCTCCTCCCCCTCGAGCGTGCTCATCCGGGTGGATGGCGTCGGGGGATCCTCCTCGGCAATCACCTTCTGGATCTGTCCAAACCCGAGGCTCCTCAGCCGCTCCGCGGGGAGGGGGGTGCTTCCGGTGAGAAGTTCGTACAACAGGACCCCGAGCGAATACACGTCGGTGCGCGTGTCCACATCGAGGCTGCTCATCTCCGCCTGTTCCGGGCTCATGTAGGCGGGGGTGCCGATCATGGACCCGTACTGGGTGAACACGGTTTTCTCCGTCAACCGCTGGCTGGTCGCCTTGGCGACGCCGAAATCGATCACCTTGGGCATGGGCTCCCCATGGTGGAGGGTGACCATGACGTTGGAGGGCTTGATGTCCCGGTGGATCACGCCCTTTTGGTGGGCGCTCTGGATGGCGCGGCACACCGGCAGGAAGAGGGCGATGCGCTCGCGGACGGTCAGCTTGTTGCGGTCACAGAACTCGGTGATGGGCACCCCCTGGACGAGTTCCATCACGAAGTAGGGACGCCCCGATTCCGTGGCCCCGGCATCGAGGACGCGAGCAATGTTGGGGTGGTCCATCATCGCCAGCGCCTGCCGCTCCGCCTCGAAACGCGCCACGACCTGGCGGGTGTCCATCCCGAGCTTGATGATCTTCAGGGCCACGCGCCGCCGGACGGGTTCCTCCTGTTCGGCCATGTACACGACGCCCATGCCGCCGGTCCCGATCTGTTGGAGCAGCTTGTAGCGTCCGATGACCGAACCCTCTCCCTCCTGCAGTCCTCCCAGTTCGTTGCGGATCAACCCGCGGAGTCCGGTGGTGGAGGCGGGATCGATGGGTTCCCGAAAGAATTCCTCCGCCTCCCCGCTGCGCGCGAGCATGGCGTCCACCCGTTTCCGAAGTTCGGCATCGGCTCCGCACGCCGACCGGAGATAGTCCTCCCGGTCGGCGCCGGTCCGTTCCCGGGCGGCGAGGTAGATGTCTTCGGCATGATTCATTCGGTGCGAGATCCGACACGGCTCCATGCGTCGGACGGGGAGGAAACCGGACAGGCGTTCGGTCGAAATGCAAGGGGACCGGTCATGCGTCCATCAATTCCAGCAGGCGGACCTTGGCGACCTCCCAGTGTCTTCGGACGGTTTTCTCGTTGACCTCCAGGGCCGCGCCGATTTCGAGGAAGTTCAGGCCGATGAAGTAGCGGAGTTTGACGATTTCCGCCTTGAGCGGGTCTTCCGCCGCAAGGCGATCCAGCACCTCGTGCACCAGGAGCAGCTTGTCGTCCCCCACCGGGGCGGCGATCCGGGACTCGGCAAGCTCCACCCGCTCCGGGTTTCCGCCCCGCTTCAACTGGGCCTTGCGCCGGGCGGTGTCCACGAGGATCCGCCGCATGGCTTCCGCGGCGGCGGCGAAGAAATGCCCCCGACTCTTCCATGCCGTGCCTCCGTCCCCACCGAGACGGATCCACGCCTCGTGGACCAGGGCGGTGGGTTGGAGGGTTTGTCCCGGCTGTTCCCGGGCCATTTGCGCCCCCGCGATCCGCCGCAGTTCGTCGTACACCTGGGGCATCAGGTCGCCGGTCATCCAGTCTTTCCGAGCTTCCGGGGAGTCCGCCATGGTGCCCCGGGGTCATAGCCCGCCCGCCCACTGGGGTTCCAGAGGAAACTCCATGGGGAGTCCGTCGGGGGGGGCGCATCCCGACACTGCCTCTGCTGGTAGTCCAGCCTTCAGGCTGTTCCCCGCCCAACCGCTGCCATGGCGTCGACGGATCACAGGCTAAAGCCTGCACTACGAACGCACCGGCTGAAGCCTGCACTACGAACGCTCACGGCCGTCGACGGGGATCCGGGCGATCACCCACCGGAGCGCACCCGGGCGGCGACGCCGGCATGGGCGAAAACGACGTCCGGGTCCCGTTGGAGCGCCTCAAAGTAACTCCGGGGGAATCCGTCCCCCTCCTCCGAGGCGACGAGCAGGTTGCGCACCTGCTGGACGAGGTGAGCCACGGTGTCTCCCGTCGGGGGTTCCGGGGCATCGAGCACTTCGTCGAGGGCGACGATCAATTGGGAGAGCGGGCGCAACCACGCGAACCACGGGTCCGTGGTCACCAATTTCAGGAAGTACCCCGGGGACGGAATGGGGCCGATCGCTTGTTCGTAACCGATCCTCTCGGACTCCAGCAGCGCCTTGTGCAGGGTCAGGAGGGTTTCGCGAAGTTCCTGAAGTCTCGACCGGGCGGCGGAGCTCACCATGGCGCGGAGGTTGCCGGATTTTCCCTCGGGCGCAATGCAACCCCGCTGTCCTGGGGGAGGGACGGGGCGGGCCGGACGGAAGTGATGCGGACGGAACGCGCTGCGCTTGGTGGCGTTGTCCCTGGCCGTATCACGGCGCGGGATTCGCGCCCGGCTGCCTGCGTTGCGTGATCCGGCGGCGAACCACCCAAAGCACCGCCAGAAAACCGCCGGCGACAAGCGCCGTGGGGCCGGGTTCCGGCGCTGTGCCTCCCGTCGATCCGGCGAGGATGTCGTTGATGTACTGGAGATCCCGATCCAATTGCTCCTGCGTCACGTTTTGAAAGTTGTAGTCGGGGTTGATGTGCAGCTTGAGGAGGTCAAGGATGCCGCTCATTTCGAGTTCGTGGATCTGATCATCGCTGACCTGCCAGAACAGGGAGATGTCGGTTCTGCGGTTGCGGGAACCGTTGGACTCCACGAGGGATCTCGCGTGGCGCTTGCCCGGGGAGTCGCCGGTCGTCGGAGCGATCTCTTCGGGAGGTGTTGACGGGATCCATCGCGCTTCAATGGATGCCGCGAAGGTGGAGAGGCCGGTTATGGCGAGAAGGGCAGCAAGGGGCAGTGGGGTGAGTTTCATGGTTCGAATCCGCCGCAATCGCCGGGCGTCATCGCGTTGCCCCGTGGGTGGGAACGCCGACGGTGAGCGGCACCCCAAATCTATTCGTTCGGTCCGCCTGCGTGGCAAACGGGAAGGCGCGCCGGTTCTTGTCATTCCCCGGTCGATTCTTGGCATGGCCGGACTCGATTCCAGAGGTCCGGTCCGGCACGGTAGCGCCCAATGAATCCGTCCTGCCGCATCCTCGCCCTCGATGGCGGGGGGATTCGGGGTGTCATCCCGGCGTACCTGCTCGCAGTCCTCGAAGCCCAGTTGGGGCGTCCGATCTACCAGTGCTTTGACGTGATTGCCGGGACGTCGACGGGTGGTTTGATCTCGCTGGCCCTGACCACGCCCAGGAAGTCCGGCGCGCCGATGACGGCGGTGGACGCGCTCAATCTGTATCTGCAGGACGGCACGAAGATCTTCGTCAAGCAGGGCACGTTGAACTTCGGGATTTTCGAGGCGCTGTACTCCGGTGCGGCGGTGGAGTCGTGGATGCAGCAGCAATTTCCGCCCGCCATGACGCTGTCCCGGGCCCGGGCCGAACTGACGGCGCTGGGAGCGCGTCTCGGGGTGCCGGTGCCCCGACAGGTCCTGACCACCACCTATACAGTGCGATCCGCCGATCCGGCGGTGGGCGTCGGTCCCTATTTGTTCAACTGGGAGAAGGCCGCGACGAATCCGGCGGACGATTATCAGGTTTGGGAGGCGGCGCGATCCACCAGTGCCGCCCCGGTGTACTTTCCGATGGCCCACGTGGGTTCCCTCGCGCATCCGGGATCCACAGGCGCGGACCGCTGGGCCGTGGACGGCGGCATGGTCGCGAACAACCCGGCCCTGTTTGCCCTGGCCTGGGCGGTCCGCAACCGGCAGGTCCACGGACTGGACGGCATTTCGGTCCTGTCCCTGGGCACCGGCATGTACGATCCCCCGCTGAATCCCGACGACAGTGATTTCGGTGCCGGGAACTGGGGCGTTCACCGGTGGGGCCTCGACGAGTTGATCGCCACGCAGTTTCCGATCGTGAATGTCCTGACCACGGCGAACATCCAGGCACCGGACGCCCAGCTTCGGCTGCTGCTGCCGGACGGAGCGTACAAGCGCCTCGAACCCCGTCTCCCCGCGTCGCTGGAGCCGATGGACACCACGAAGACCGGTCCGCTCCTGCAGGCGGCCGCCGAGTACGTCTGGCCCTTTCCACCGCCGCCCGGAGTCACGGTGCCGTCCACTCCCACCCAGCCCGGTCCCGGGTATCCGCTGCTTCAAGGGGTGATCCAGTCATGGCAACAGTCCGGGTTGCGTTGAAGCGTCGGGTTCGCCCGGGCACGACGAAGTCGACCTCGGAAATTTCTGGCCCCGGCGGCGGAGCGGGGGAAGATTTTGGGCATGATCACCTGCCGTTTCCGGACTGCGTTCCGGATCGGGCTTGCTGCCCTCGCCGCTGTCGGCGCGTCCGCGATCCGGACCCGCGCGGCCGCGCCGCAGACGGACTTCAACCGCGACATCCGCCCCCTGTTCGCGCAGCACTGCACCGCCTGCCACGGCGGAGTGAAGGCGGCCGGCAAGATCTCGCTCGTGTACCGCGACCGGGCGATCACCGAGGGCAAGTCGGGGAAGCCGGCGATTGTTCCGGGACATCCCGAAACCTCGGAGCTGATGCGGCGGGTGACCTCGTCCAATCCCGATGACCGTATGCCGCAGCCCGAGCACGGGCCGGCGCTGTCCCCGGACGAGGTTGCCGTCCTTCGCCAATGGATCCAGGAAGGCGCGGTCTGGAGCGAGCACTGGTCCTTCGTGCCTCCGCGGGAACCCGCCGAGCCCCCAGTGAAGAACGCAGCTTGGCCCACGGTGCCCTCGGACCGCTTCGTGCTCGCCCGATTGGAGGCCGAAGGACTCGCTCCCTCGCCCGAGGCATCCCCCGCGGAATGGCTTCGCCGGGTTTCCCTCGATCTCACCGGACTTCCCCCCACGCCGCGGGAGTATGCGGAGTTTCTTCGGGACCGCTCGTCGGATCCCCGCGGGGCGAAGGAGCGCGTGGTGGACCGGTTGCTGGCCTCCCCGAGTTTCGGGGAACGCTGGGCCGCGCTGTGGCTGGACCTGGCGCGCTATTCCGACACCTACGGATTTGAGAAGGATCCGCACCGGGACATCTGGCCGTGGCGTGACTGGGTGATCCGCGCGTTCAATGCGGACATGCCGTTTGACCAATTCACGATCCGCCAACTGGCCGGGGACCAGTTGGACCATCCCACGGCGGACGATCTGCTGGCCACCGCCTTCCATCGCAACACGCAGAACAACACCGAAGGTGGCACCGATGACGAGGAGTACCGGACCGTGGCCGTGCACGACCGGGTGAACACCACCTGGACCGCCTGGCAGGCGACCACCTTCGGTTGCGCGCAGTGCCATGCGCATCCGTACGATCCGATCCCGCAGCGGGACTACTACCGCTTCGCCGCCTTCTTCAACAACACCGAGGACTGCGACCAGAACGACGACTTTCCCCGCCTGCTGTTTGCCAAGGACGCCTCGCGCCGGGACGCCGTGGTGGAGCAACAGCTTCGGATCCGCGCACTCCGTGAGTCGATCAATCAGCGGGGTCTCGCGACGTTGTCGGAGGTGCGGGACTGGCGCCCGTGGATTCCCATCGAAGCCAAGGCCAGTGGCGGCTCGTTGACCGTGGCCGCCGCCGGACGCATCCGCGGCGGTGGAACACTCCCGATCAAGGTCGTGTACACCCTGACCCTGCCGGTCGTGCCGGGAATGACGGCGTTCAAGGTGGACCTATTTCCCGACTCCGTGGATCCGAAGTCGGCGCCTGAGAGGGGACAGGTGTTCTCGAAGTTGAAGCTCGCCGTGATCCCCCCGGGGGAAGGGGCTTCCAACCGCCCGGTGGCCCTTCGGGAGCTCATCGCGGATCAACTCGCCGGACCCCACGACGCGTTTGGGGTCCTGGAGGCGGGAGGGGGAGGCTTTGGGAGCTATCCGGTCATGGCGGAGCCCCGCAGTGCGGTGGTGGTTCTGGAGCAGCCGTTGGAAGCACCGGAGGGATCCAAGTTGGAGATCACGCTGGAGCATGGCATCGCCTCGAACAGCGGCATCCAGGGTTGCGTGCTGCGCAACTTCGCCCTGGCATCCACGACGGACTCCCGGCTGACCGCCTTTGCGGAGTCCGCCGAACGTCGGGCGGAGTGGACGTCCCTTCGGGAGTTGAACGCGGGATTGAAGGACCTGCCCGGGACGCGCGTGCCGGTGTTGCTGGAGCGTCCCGCCCCGGCCACCCGGGAGACCCGGGTTTTTGTCCGCGGGAATCGTACGGTTCGCGATGAACGGGTGGAGTCGGGGATTCCGAGCATCGTGTTCCCGCCCAAATCGGATCGCCCGCCGACCCGTCTTGAGATGGCGCGTTGGCTGGTGGGCGACCAGAATCCTCTGGCCGCCCGCGTGCTGGCGAACCGCCTGTGGTCCGAACTCATGGGACGCGGCATCGTGGAGACGCTGGAGGATTTTGGCACCAGCGGGGCGCGTCCGACGCATCCCGAGTTGCTGGATCTTCTCGCGCTGCGTCTCCGGGGCGACTGGCACTGGTCGGTGAAGCGGTTTCTGCGAGAGATTGCCTTGTCGGCCGCTTATGCCCAGAGCGCGCGGGTGACGCCGGTGCTGGCGGAGCGGGATCCCTGGAATCGCTGGTATGCCCGCGGGCCACGCTCCCGACTCACGGCGGAGATGGTCCGGGATCAGGCGCTGGCGTTGTCCGGATCGCTGTCCTCAAAGGCGTTTGGTCCTCCCGTGTATCCACCCCAGCCCGAGGGCGTGTGGAACTCGGTGTACAGCGGAGACCGGTGGAATACGTCCCAGGACGCGGATCGGTTCCGCCGCGCACTCTACACCTACCAGAAGCGCACCAGCGGATATCCGCTCTTCCTGACCTTTGATGCGCCGACGCGGGATGCCTGCACAGCCCGGCGCCTGCCGAGCAACACGCCTTTGCAGGCCCTGACCGTCCTGAATGACCCGGCGTTCCTGGAGATGGCCCAATCCTTCGCCAACCGGATGGAGGCTGCGGGGGACACGCCCGAGGAACAGATCCGGTACGCCTGCCAGCGGCTTACCCTGGAGCCGCCACCGGCGGACATGGTCGCCAGCCTCCTGAAATTGTACCGGGGCGCCCTCGAGGATTTTGCGTCCGATCCGGCGTCCGCGGACAAACTCGCTCCCACTCCTCAACGTGCGGCGCTGGTGCTGGTGGCCAACACACTGCTCAACACCGACCGGGCGCTTACCCGCTGATCCCCGACACAACCGATCTCATCCCATGAACCCGTTCGAATCGCAGTTGAGGCAGGAGGTCCTGCTGCACCGCACGCGCCGTCACTTTCTCCGCGACTGCTCCAGCGGCCTGGGCGCGCTGTGGTTGGCCTCCGCGTCGGGCCGGGCCTGGGGTGCCGCCGCGCCGTCGCACGATCCGGGTCGGCCGCTCCAGCCTGCCGCCTCCCCGCTGCCCGGGCGGGTGAAGCGGGTGATCTACCTGCACATGTGCGGGTCGCCGAGCCAGCTTGAGTTGTTCGATTACAAGCCCGAGTTGGAAAAGCAGGATGGCAAGGAATGCCCGGCCTCGCTGCTGGCGGGAAAGCAGTTCGCGTTCATCCAGGGCGTGCCGAAGATGCTGGGACCGCAGTATCCGTTCCGGCAGCACGGGGAGAGCGGCCAGTGGGTTTCGGACCGTCTGCCCTTGTTTGGGTCGGTGGTGGACGAGGTGTGCTTCATCAAGTCGATGTACACCGACCAGTTCAACCATGGCCCCGCGCAGTTGCTCATGCACACCGGCACGCAGAATCCCGGCGGTGCGAGTGCAGGAGCGTGGGCCACGTATGGACTGGGGTCCGAGAACCAGAACCTGCCCGGGTTCATCGTTTTGACCAGCGGCGGCAAGAATCCGGACGCCGGGAAATCGGTATGGGGATCGGGATATCTCCCGTCGGTCTACCAGGGGGTCCAGTGTCGGTCCCAGGGGGATCCGGTGCTGTTCCTGTCCAATCCCTCCGGAATTACCCGCGGTTTGCGCCGTCGCACGCTCGACGCGTTGAACGAGATCAACGAGCGCACGGCGCACGAGGTGGGGGATCCCGAAACGCAGACCCGCATCGCGCAGTACGAGCTGGCGTTTCGCATGCAGGTGGACGCCAGTGACGCGTTTGACATCACGCGGGAGCCGGCGGCGGTGCATCAGTTGTATGGCACCGAGCCGGGCAAGGAGTCCTTTGCCAACAACTGCCTGCTCGCCCGACGCCTGGCGGAGCGGGGCGTGCGGTACATCCAGTTGTTCGACTGGGGCTGGGATTCCCACGGTGCGGGGGAATCCGAGGCGCTCAATGCCGGATTCAAGACCAAGTGCCAGAGCGTGGACCGGGCGTTGATGGCGCTGCTGGTGGATTTGCGCCAGCGGGGATTGCTGGACGACACCCTGGTGGTGTGGGGCGGGGAATTTGGA
>JAEUHD010000330.1 GCA_016793645.1 Verrucomicrobiales bacterium | reverse complement strand
GGGCTCGGTAACGGGCCGCGGCGTTTACGGGTACCGTAGGATGGGATTGTTTGGGCGTAGGTACACTTCGCCGGCGTATTTGCCGATGGGTATGTACGACGCGGGGGTAAGCAGGTTGTAGTACGTGTTCGTGGAGTTGGGAGCCAGGGGAGGGAGGTTGACCGGGGAGGCTGCGGACAACCAGGGGGCGGGCGAGAGCAGGACCTCGAGGGGGCCGGTGGCGACGCCCCCGGCATTGACGACCTGGATGGAAACGACGCGTTGGCGTCCGAGGGTCATCGACGTGGACAACGGGTCGGGCGTCGCCACCAACCGGGGAACGATGCGCTCGAGAATGATGGGCAGGATGAGATCCCCGGTGGCGCCCTCGGCGGACGTCACGCGCACGTGGGCGAATCCGTTTCCATTCGCGGCGGCCGTGGCGGTCACCACGTAGGCGAGGTTGAGGGAGTCGTCTCCATCCACGCGTGCGGCGGGCAGTTCCGCGGTCACCTGGTAGCCGGGCGAGTTGCTCAGCACGTTGACCGCGAGTCCGGTCAGCGGAAGGTCGCTGAGGTTTTCCAGCCGGGTCGTGCCCGAGATCGAACTGCGTTCCACCACGGTGAGCGGCGACACGGTCGCGATGCGCATTCCCTGCAGCGTGAAGTGGTCCTGGGCGGGCGGCATGGGGAGTCCGGGGAAGGCCGCGGCCACGGAGTATCGCCCGGCCTCGTCCGGAAGCGGACGGAAGACGGTGGAGAAGTTTCCGGATCCGTCGGTCACGGCTGGAAGCACCCGGTGGATGCCGCGGACATCGAGGTGGACTTCCAAGGGAACACCCGCGGCCGGGGTGCCGTCGTTGGCGCGGACGGCGGATCCGGACAACGTCACGGGCGTGTTGGCCAGCGCCACGCGGGGTTGGGCGGACACGGTGGCGGTGTAGGAGGCCCCGGAAACCACCGGGGATTCGGAGATGAGGATGTTGTTCCCCTCGACGAGTTCCTCCACCTGCCGGGCGGCGTCCGCCTGCACGACGATCCAGTAGCTTCCCGGCTTGGCGGGGAGACGGACGTTGGCGGTCTGGTCAAGGAATCCGCCGGGAGGGACGGTCGCGGTCCAGGGAAGCTGGGCGGCGAGCGAACCGCCGCCGAACACGGGTGTTTCGGAGAGACTGACGGATTGGAGGAACGCGCCGGAAACCGGGGCGAATCCCCGATTCTCCACCCGGAAGGAGACGGGAACGACGTTGCCGGCAATTCCGGCCGGGGGGACGGTCAGTTTGGAGACCACGAGGTCCGGCAGGTTCAGGTCCGTCACCACCAGGGAGGCGGTGGACGACGAGTAGCCGGACGCACTGGCCGAGATCGATACCGTCTGGTTCCCGTCTGTCACGCCGTCCTCGATGGTTTCGACCGGGAAGGTTGCCTGACTGGCGCCGGCGGGAATCGTGACCGAGGCGGGAACCCGGGCTTCGCCGAGATTGCTGGATTCGAGCAGGACGACGAGGGCTGCCGTGGGCGGAGTGTTCCGGGAAACCCGTCCGGTGACGGCCGGGTTGCGCCCCTCGGGCGCGGCGGCTTCCGAAAGGGTTACCGTGAGGGCGGGACCGTCGTCGTCCGTGATCTCCAGGGCATCCGGGGCGAGTTCCGAGATGCGGGTGGATCCGGTGACGTCGAGAACCCATCCTCCGATGGACACGGACCGCGTGCCATCCGCCAGGGTGTTGTTCACCACGCCGACGGGGAAGGACACGGACGCCGAGTTGCCGGGAATGACCACGGTTCCGGGGAGGGTCAGTGCCCCGGGTTTCCCGGCTTCGAGGGCAACGGTGATGGGCGCGGCGGTCACGGGACGACGGGTGACCGTGACGGCGGCGGCATTGGGGCCGGCCCCCTCACTCACGCTGCGCGGGACCACTTCAAGCGTGACGGACGGGGTGTCGTCGTCCGTGACCGTTAGGGAGGCTGCGCCGGACTGGTAATCGGGGGCGGAGACGTTCACCGCCACGGATTGGGGCGGCTGGAGGGTCAGGTTTTGGGGGACGGCCAGGACAAAGTTCGCCGAGGCCGCGCCGCCGGGAATGGTGAATTCGGCGGGGGCGGTGACGCGGGCGGCATTGGAGAGTTGCACCCGGACCGTCAGGGGTGTGGCCAGCACCGGCGCCCGACGGACCACGGCATTGACCGAGCCGCCTTCGGAAACCTGCGAGGCCGCCAATTCAAGGGTCAGCCTTGCCGCCGTGTCGTCGAGGACGGTCACCGTGGCGCGGGCGATGGGGAATCCGGGCGCGGTCGCGGTGACCTCGACGGTCTGCGCGCCGTCGAGCAGATCGTCGGGTTGCGGAGTTGCGTTGAAGGACGCGGATTTCTGGCCCGCGGGAATGAGGACCGAGGCGGGGAGGGTCAGTTCATCCGGGGCGTTGCCGTTCAGGGTGACCGTGAGGTCGGCCGTCGCGGGACCGTTGCGGGAGATCGTCATCAGCAACGGCGAGGACGCATTTTCCCGAACGGATCCTTCCTGGGGAGTCAGGGTCAGCGTCCGGGCGACATTCACGGGATCCGGACTCACCCCGGTATTGTTGGAACGATTCCATTCCGGGAGCACTTCGCCTGCGTCCGCGCGGACGACGATCCACAGGTCTCCGTCGTCCCCGGTGATGGGCAGGGTCACGCTGTTGGTTTGACGGAGGGATTGTCCGGGATTCAGCCGCACGGTCACCGGGGCGAAGAGCAGCGGAGTGTCACCGCCGGGTTCCGGATTGGTGTTGGTGGCCAGCGCGAGGATCGAGGTTCCCTCCAGGACTCCGTTGCCCTGGTTGGTGACCACGGTGACCACGTCGAACGGGATGCCCGGTTCCGCAAAGGGAGGCGCGAGCACCTCCAGAACGGCGAGGTCAGGACCGGTCCGCACCTCCACGGTGCTGGAGTTGTTCGTCTCCGCGGATCCGTCGGCGACATACTCAAAGAGGTCGTTGCCGGTGTCCGCGGTGACGGAGATTTCGAAGCGACCGTAGGCGTTGGGGGAAGCCGGGACGGTGAAGGGAACGCTTTGAGGCACGGATCCTCCGGCTGCGATGGAGGCGGCTGCGGGCGCCGTCCCCTCGAAGACCGTGGCGCCGGTGGTCCGATTGAGAATGCGGACCCGGGTGGTCCACGGAGCGGTCGCCACGGCGTTTCCGGCATTGGAAAGCACCCACGAAATTGTGACCGGACTTCCGGGTGTCCAGGATGTCGGAGGGCTGGCCTGAAGCCCGGAGATTCGCAGGTCGGGGTAGGGCGCCAGGGTTCCGTTCAGCGTGGTGGTGCTTCGGTTGTTGGACTCCGCACCGCCCGCGCTCCCGCGCTCGGCGACGGCGTTGGCGGAGTCGGTGGTGACCTCGACGGTAAGAACCCCGGTGGCGGCGGGACCGTCCGGAAGCTTGAGGCTTGCGGATCGCGGCAGCGCAGCGCCCGAAGCCAGCGGGGGAGTGGCCGCGGGAACAATCCGGTCGGCCAGCACGGATCCCGCGGCGTTCCGGACCACGACCCGGTCGGTGAATCCATTGGTCGCGGCCGCCGTGCCGGCATTGCGCGACGCCCACTGGATGGACAGCGTCCCGCCCGAGGCGACCGGTTTCGGCGTGACGGACAATCCCTCGACGACGAGATCCGGACCCTCTCCGGTGGCCTCAAAAATCGGGGTCGGTGTGGACGGAGCCACGGGGAGGAGGGTGAAACGAACGACCCCCTGCTCTCCGGATTTCCAATCACTGCCGTTCAGCACGACATAATAGGTGCCGGTGTAGGGAACGGCGAAGGTCGGGTAGTCGAAGCGGGTCTCCTGGTTGATCATCACGTCTCCGGCTTCGGTGAAGAGCCGGAAGTTTGCACCGCCGATGAATCCGGTGGTG
>JAEUHD010000328.1 GCA_016793645.1 Verrucomicrobiales bacterium | reverse complement strand
GGGCTCGTGGCGGACAGCGCGAGGAACGCGAGGCCCGAGGCGAGCACGGAGTGGAGGTGTGTCTTGAGGAGCATGGAGGATGCAGGTTAGGTAGGGACTCCCGAACTCGGGAGATGGAAAGCTGTAGGTACAGGGTCGGGTGATTGCCGTTGAAGTCGCAGGTCATCCCCCCGCCGCCGGGGACATGGCCTGCGCTTTTCACCGGCGATTACCGCGCAACCTGGAGCGCCGGAGGCGACCAGGAACCCGAGCCCGGCGGCAGGATTGAAGGCGCCTGGGTCCGGGGCCAGTAGAGGCGCATGACGAGATAGATGGGGCCATTGGGTGCCGGCAGCCAGTTGGACTCCTTGTCGGCACCAGGGGACTTGTTTTGGAGGTACAGGGTCACCGAGCCGTCCGCGTTCTTCTTCATGCCGGGCAGCATCGGGGAATTGATGAGATAGCGGTTGATGGGGTTCTCGATCAGGAGCTGTGTCTTGCCGTCATACATGGTCACGGACCAGAAGGCGTTGACCGGGGGAAGCTGTCCGGCGGGGAAGGTCAGCGTGTAATCGTGCAGGCTGCCGTCCAGTATCGCGCCGCTCGGAAGGGTCTTGGTCATGGGATACATGGCCTCGACGGCATTGTTGCCGTAGATGCCCCCCTTGGCGGCGGCGGCGCGCTTCAGCCAGTCGCCCTGGTAAAAGGCGCGATCCCCGAACAGCGATCCCACCTTCCAACCGTTGATATCCTTCTGTCCGGCGACGAGGTATTGCTCGACCTTTTCGGCACCCTCCTTCATGGCGAGTCCGATTTGGAGCTTGTGGGCGTCGTCGAGGTCCTCCATCCGGGTGGTTTTGCCGGGTCCCACTCCGATGCGGGCCAGCTTCGCGCGGATCGCGACCTCCTCCGGTCCCGGCGGCGCAAACTGCAGGGCGAAGTCCAGGTACCTGAAGAAATTGGTCTTCGCCGCGGCGTCGTTGATGGGCGGGAAGTCGATGGCTGCCGGCGCGGGCGGCGCGGGCTGGTTCAGGAATTCGGACAATGGCCGCACCTTGTAGCCGGACTGGACGCGGACCACGTTCGGCATGTCGTCCGGATTGATCAATTGGGTGCGATAGGCCGCGAGCGAGAACTGGGTGCTGGAGCGGAAGACTTTCTTGATTCCTGGCGGGGTCCGGCCCTTCCAGTCGGGTCCGACGACGAGATAGTCGCCCGGCTCGTTGCCGGTCGCGCGGCTGCCCATGTAGCCGTAGTTGAAGGTGTTTCCGTCACAGAGCATCACGGAGAAATAGCGGCTCTTCTCGACGGCCGGAATGGACAGCACGATGGGTTCGGCCCGCAGGTCGAGCCAGCAGAGGGAATACGGTGTGTCACTGTTCGGGGTGATGATGGCGGTGTCCTTGTAGGTGAACACGCGCGACTCGTTCAGGATCTGGTTGAACGGAGCCTTGAACTGCCCGGAGTTCCGATCCACGGCGTATTCGAACATCACCGCGTAGTTCATCACGATGGGCAGTCCGTAGATGAAGCCCTCCTCGGCGATCGCCTTGGTTTCGGCGAGGCTCGGGACCGTGGCGTTTGCGCCCTGGGTCGCGTGCACAGGGGAACTGCCTCCCGACGTACAGCCGGCGAACAGGAGGGTGGTGAGGGCTGCACCGAGTGCAACGTGGGGAAGTTTGACTCTGGCGGGTTTCATGATTCAGGAGAACGTCTAGGGGCCACGGGGATGTGGCGGTTCAGTGGAATGGATTCAGGACGCCGTGGAATTCGAAGTCGGCGGTTCGACGGCGGAAGGGGCGTCATCCAACAGGAATTCATCCGCGACCTTTTGGGCCGGCGTCCATCGCGTCATTCGACGAAGCTGCCATGGGAGCCGTCCCTCCGACCACTGAACTTTAGTGAAGGTCGGGGTCCGGGGCACTGGAGTCGGGATCAACCGAATTCGAACGAGGTCACGCCGAAGATGCGCTCCACCGGCAGGCGGGGAATGCCGCCCAGATAGAGACGCGCACAACGGAAGGATTCCCGTAGTCCGAAGTCGCGGGCGAGGGTGAGTCCCGCGGGGTTGGATTCCGGTACGTCCAACTGGACTTGTTGTCCGCGGACTCGCGACAGCAGCGTCCCGAGGATCTGACGGGCATCCTCCGCATTCTGGGCAAACAGGGGACCCACCTTGAATCCGGTCTCGCAGGGACGGGCCACGCCATACCCCGTGAGACGCTCGGGTCCCCCGATTCCCACGGCGTGCGATCCGGACTGATGGATCCAGCGGCGCAGAAACTCCGGGCGCGGTGCGGGCACATGGAGCTGATCGAACCGTTCCACGACTTCGAACGTCCACGAGTCCAGGGGATGCACCTCCGCCGATGCCATGCCTTCCGCGGTTCCCTCAAACCGCAGGTCGAGGGTGGAGAATTCAAATCCGCCGCGCTGGTAGAAGGGGACCATGGCGAGCACGCCATCCATGCCGATGCTGGCGCCGTGCCGGAGGCGTTGACGAAGCCGGTCGCGGCGATGGAGCCAGAGTTGGCGTCCGAGTCCATGACTGCGGTGGTCGGCTCGGACGATGAACAGTCCCATGAAGCCGAATTCGCCGCCATAGGACAGGATGGAGCCGCCGCCCACGAACTCCGCGCCCTGACGCAGGGCGATGAAGCCCTCGGGATCGAACTCCCAGGCGATGTCGGCGTCGGCGAGCCCGGGGTTCCACCCCTCCTTCGACGCCCAGCCGATCAATGTGGTTAGTTCCTCCCGGGCCATCGGTCCGATCGAGAATCCGTCTGGAAGTGGCGGCGCATGCATGGGACGGGGAAACGCTGCGCGACCGACCGCTTGTAGTACAGCCTTCAGGCTGCCCGTGCCCCGTTCGTAGTGCAGGCTTCAGCCTGCGTCCGGCGCCCTCATTGGGGATCCCCACGGGAATTGGGGACAGCCTAAAGGCTGCACTACGAACGCGCCGGTTTGTAGTCCCGGCTTCAGCCGGTCTTCCCGCGCCGCAGCGCGCCTCCGACCCGCGCTTCCCGGACAGCCTAAAGGCTGCACTACGAACGGGCGGTTCGTAGTGCAGCCTTCAGGCTGTTCTCGGCGGGATCCGCATGGTTGATTTGGGGGTCACCATGAACTGCCCTGGCGTCACCCGTCGCTCCTTCCTTGCCGACACCGGCATGGGGTTCACCGGGCTGGCTCTCGGGGCCATGCTGTTTCGCGACGGCGTTCGCGCAGCCGACACGGCCGGGATCGTCGCAGCCGGGGGACAACCCCATTTCACGCCTCGGGCCCGATCAGTGATCTGGATCTTCCTTTGTGGTGGGGTCAGCCATGTGGAGAGCTTCGACGTGAAGCCGGAGCTGACCCGGTTCGCGGGGAAGTCCATCGCGGACACGCCCTACGCGGGAGTGCTGGCGTCGGAAGGACGCGATGTCGTGGGTGGAAATCCGGCTCATGGAAACCGAAAGGTGATCCTCCCGCTGCAAACGGGATATCGGCCTTACGGGGAGTGCGGGCTGGTGGTGGGAGACTGGTTCAAGAACATCGGCACCTGTGCGGACGACCTCGCCGTGGTGCGCTCGCTGTGGACCAACCACAACGACCACGGAGCCCAGCTCACCTGGCAGACGGGACGGCATCCACGCGAACTCGAGCATCCGACGCTTGGCGCCTGGGCCTGCTACGGACTGGGGTCAATGAATGAGAATCTTCCCGAGTTTGTGGTGCTGGGAGTACCAACCGGCGATTGCTGCGGAGGCACGTTCACCTACGGCGCCGCCTACCTCGGACCGGAACACGGCGGCGTGCGGCTGAACACGGATCCAAAGAACCCGCTGCCGTTCATACGTCCGCCGGAGGGTGCGCTCACGTTGGAGGAGCAGACGGCGAACCTCGGGCTCCTGGGTCGCCTGAACCGGCTGGCGGGCATCGACTATCCGGACGACCCGCAGCTCCGTGCGCGGATCCGCTCCTACGAACTGGCGTTCCAGATGCAGAGCAGTGTGCCCGAGACCCTGCAATTGGACCGCGAACCGGAACACATCCGACGGATGTACGGCCTCGACCAGGACGGCACGCGCTCCTTCGGCGAGCAATGCCTTGTGGCGCGGCGGTTGGTTGAGCGCGGCGTTCGCTTCGTGCAGATCTTCCACGGCGGAGGAGGCGGCGGAGCGTGGGATGCGCACAGCGAGATCAAGTCCAACCACACCTCCTTGGCGTCCCAGGTGGATCTTCCCGTGGCGGGGTTGCTGCGGGATCTTCGCCAGCGCGGCCTGTTGGAGGACACGCTCGTGGTGTTCGGGACGGAGTTCGGCCGGTCACCGGGAGCCGAGGGGACCGGCCGTGATCATCATCCGCAGGGCTTCTGTGCCTGGCTCGCGGGCGGCGGCGTGCGTGGAGGCGTCCAGCACGGACGGACCGACGAGATCGGCTTTCACGCCGTGGACGAACGGCACTTTGTCACGGACATTCATGCCACGGCGCTGCACCAATTGGGACTGGATTCCCGACGGCTCGAAGTCCCCGGCCGCAAACGACTCGACCTCGACCACGGCCAGGTGATCCGGGAGATTTTGGGTTGAGGGGTTGAACCGGAGAGGGCGTAGCCGCGGAGGGAACGACGCGCTGACTTCCTTCGGCGTGTGGAGGCGTCTGAGCCATGGGAGGGACCGAAAGCGCATTCAGCGCCTCCTTCCGTCGGCGGCTACGGGTAGCCGCGGAGGGGGACCGCGAATCTGATCTCACCGGCGCAGCAGGCGATAGACGGTCGATTCGGACGGGGCGGGAAGAGTGACGACGCTTTGTCCCAGACCCCGCTGAGGGGTGATCTTGAGGTCGGTCCATGCGGCAGGGGTTAACCCGGGGGAGGTTTGCAGGACCAGGTTGGGCGGCGTTTGGGACCAGATGAATCGCAGTTGATCCTCCGATTGGGTAATCCCCAGGGTCGCGTGGACCACGCTGAGACGGCGCGCCAGCCAGCGATAGTCCTCACGTTCTCCGGCTGGGATGTTGAGGTTGAATGGGAATGCGTAGCGAACCGGCTTCTGGCTGCTCGGAAACGACCAGCGACGGATCAGGGCACTCCCGTCGGCAAACGAGATGCCCGCGCCGCCGTCGTGTTGGGAACCCGGGATGTCACCCCATTGGGTCGCGACGTTCGGATTGTTGAGGAACAGGCCATCGTTGATGCTGTCCGGATGCTCATCCAGAAACACGACGGTTTCCGCCGGGTTTGGGATGGAGGAGGTCAGCAGAAACTGGCGGTACTCGGGGAAGTACAGGTTGACCCCATTCGCGTCCGAAGCATTCGGTGTTGCGGTCGTCCTCCCCAGGAACGCGTTCATGGAGTAACTTCGGACGCGTTCCGACCACCCCGCCCGGCGTTGGACTGTGCTGAGGTAGGTATCCGCATCGCACTTGAAAGCAGAGGGGTCGCCTCCGAGGTAGGGATACAGGCGGCTATTTTCGATCAGCAATCGGTTGGTGTTCGCCCGGTCCGTGGACCAATCGAGGACGTTCAGAGCCCAGGTGCGGTAGGTCTTCGCGTTGACCGTCGCCATCGTGTCGGAGACGCCATAGTTGTTGACCAGACGCTCCCCGTTGTCCTGGGCGTACAATTGCCATGCCAATCCAAGACTGCGGAGGTGGTCCACACAGGCCACGGTCTGCTGGACCATGCCCGCCCGAAGCAGCGGGAGGGCGAGGCCGGTCAACAGGCAACACGCTGCGAGGGTGGCCACCAGGTCCGGACGCGAAAAGCCGTCCGACGCCCTTCCGGAGCTTTTTGGGAAACGTTTCACAGGAGTAACCCCAGACGCTGTGGATTTGGGGTGGAGCGTCAACTTCAAAGGCGGGCAACGTTGAACCTGTCACCTTATTTACGGACGGCGACACGCCATCCCTCCCAGAGGGCACCCTTGAACCTGTCACCTTATCCTCGGATTTGGTCACGGACGGCGACACGCCATCCCACCCTCGTGAGGTTGCGGAGGTCGACCGGTCCACGGGAACGACCCGGAGGGATCAGTTGGACCCGTTGCGAATCCGGAAGAACCGGGTGTCGGGCGAGGCGGGTACCGCGAGGGTCACGGTGCCATTGGGAGCCGTGGATTTCAGGGTGGGTTCGACCACGGTCCACGGGCCGGACGCACTCGTGGCGCCTTCGAGGATCGTGCCCTGGGTCCCCCACGTGGGAATGGGCCACGACAGGAGCACCGCGGGAGTGATCTCGATATCGGTCCTGCCCGCGAGAAAGAAGGCGACGTTGTCCAGAACGGGCCCGGATTGTCCGGAGGCGACGCTGGCCAGTTCGACCACCGTCGATGCAGTTGTGGCCACCCATTCGACCCCGCGCCGCTCCCACTTCATGTCAGTCTGGAAGGCGTTCTTCTTTTGCTGGGGATCCCAGTCAAACCGCGCCTGCTCCACGCCGTTCACCCGGACCGCCAAGGTGCGGACCCGTCCATCAATGGGATTTCCCGAAAAATCGAACTCCAGGCGGTAGGTGAGGCCGGGAACGGTGTCGAAGGTCCGGCGAAGGGTTCCGGGCCCGACCCCGTTCAGGTCGATCGTCTGTGACCCCTCGAGTGCGGTGGGTGCGGCATGCTGCAACAAGTCCGCGCTGCCCTCCACCAGCGACCAGCCGTCGAACACGGCCCCGACGGTGTAGGTCCGGTACCAGATCTGCGCCTCGGCATAGTAGGTGCCGCCGCCCGTGGACAGGACGGGGGATTCGAAGCGGCTGATGGTATTCGCGTCCACGGGGTTCACCGGATTGAACCGAATGTTGTCGATCTGGGGACCCGACAGTCCCGGATTCCCGCTGGCCAACTGGATGATCGTGTTTGGACCGGTCGCGGCGAAGGTCACCTCGCGCTGCGACCACTTCATGTCCACCTCGAAGCTGTTCTTCTCCACCGCCGGATCCCAGGTGAACTGCGCCAACGGTTGCCGGTCGACCTTGACGTCGAGGACGCGGATGCCGCTGCCGATGGGGTTCCCCGAAAAGTCGAATCCGAGCCGGTAGCGCTGACCGGCGACCGTCGCGAACGTCCGGACGAGCGTCCCGGGTCCGAGTCCGTTCAGGTCCACGGACTGACTCCCCAGGGAACCGGTTCCCGTGGTGTGCCGGACGAGATCCACCGAACCGTTTTCCACCGTCCAGCCATCGAGACCCGAACCGGAGTTGTAGGTGCGGTACCAGATGAGGGCGTCGGCGTAATACGTCCCCGTGCCCAGGGACAAATTGGGGAATTCAAAGTTGCCGGCGCTCTGGCCAAGCAGGGAGGTCGTGGACCAAGCCAAAAGGGAGGCGACCGTAAGGAAACGGGGGGAAGTCATGCGATACGGGGAATGGAAGACCAAGGGCACTGAATTGCAAGTTTGGCTCAAGTGCGATCGGGAACCGCCGTTGGAACCAGGATGGCGGCCCCCGTCGGGGCCGGCAGCGGGTTTGGGCGGGGGCGCATCCTGACACTGTCCCGGCGGGTCGTCCGGCCTTCAGGCGGCTCCCTGCCCAGCGGCCGCTTCATGGCGCCCCCGGAACGACAGGCTAAAGCCTGCACTACGAACCCTCAGGCTAAAGCCTGCACTACGAGCCTGGTTTCCGATGCTCGGCGGAACGGATCTCGACTGATGGCGTTGAGTCCGGTAATTCGGTGGGGTGCCTCTCGTCGTCGCGACCCGGGTCGCGTCAACGACCTCAGGCACCCAACCACCCGAAGGCTCGCCCCTCGCGCGAACCACGCCGGAAGTTCTCCGGGTCGGCCTCACGACAACCAACGATCCAACGATCCAATGAACCGAACACGACACCTGCTCGCGCTGGCCCTGGGGCTGGCGCTCCTCGGGCCTGCAGCGGAAGCGGCGGCCAAGAAACCCAACATTGTCGTCCTCTGGGGGGACGACATCGGATACTGGAACATCAGTGCCTACAATCTGGGCATGATGGGCTACCGGACGCCGAACATCGACCGGATCGCCAAACAGGGGGCGCTGTTCACGGACTGGTACGGACAGCAGAGCTGCACCGCCGGTCGCGCGAGCTTCATCACCGGGCAGTCCGGATTCCGCACGGGCCTGCTGAAGGTCGGGTTGCCGGGCGCGAAGGAGGGTCTGCAGGCCCGCGACGTCTCGTTGGCGCAGCTCCTCAAGGCGCAGGGGTACGCCACCGCACAGTTCGGGAAGAATCATCTGGGTGATCTCGACGAGCACCTGCCGACCGCCCATGGGTTTGATGAGTTCCTCGGATCCCTTTACCACCTCAATGCCGAACAGGAACCGGAGAATCCCGACTACTTCAAGGACCCGGCGTTGAAGAAGAAGTACGGCACCCGCGGAGTCATCCATTCCTGGGCGAACCCGGATGGAACGCAGAGGATTGAAAGCACCGGCCCGCTGAACATCGAGCGCATGAAGACGGTGGACGAGGAGTTTACCAAGGCGTCACTGGACTACCTGGAGAAGCGCAAGGCGGACGGCAAGCCGTTCTTCCTGTGGTGGAACTCCACGCGCTGCCACATCTTCACCCATCTCAAGAAGGAGAGCGAAGGGAAGAGCGGCCTCACGCCCTACATCGACGGAATGATCGAGCACGACGCCATGGTCGGCCAGATCCTCGACAAGTTGAAGGAGCTCGGCCTGGAGGACGACACCATCGTCATGTATTCCACGGACAATGGCGCGGAGAAGTTCTCCTGGCCGGATGGCGGCACCTCGCCGTTTCGGGGGGAGAAGAACGAGAACTGGGAGGGCGGCTATCGCGTCCCCTGCGCGATTCGATGGCCGGGCGTGATTCCGCCCGGAACGGTGCACAATGGAATCTTCTCCCATGAGGACATGCTCCCGACGCTCATGGCGGCCGCGGGGGTGCCCGATGTGAAGGAACAGCTCCTGAAGGGCATGAAGGTCGGCGACAAGTCCTTCAAGGTTCATCTCGACGGCTACAACCTCACCGACGCGCTGGCCGGCAGGACGCCGAGTCCGCGCCACGAGTTCTTCTACTGGAACGATGACGGTTCGCTGGTGGGACTTCGATTCGACAACTGGAAGGTTGTGTTCGCGGAACAGCGCGGGCATGGCTTCGACGTCTGGCAGGAGCCCTTCGTGCCGCTGCGCCTTCCGAAGATCTTCAACCTCCGCTCGGATCCCTTTGAGGAGGCGGATCACGTCGCGATGGACTACGGCCATTGGCGGATTGACCGTACCTTCCTGCTCGTGCCCGCGCAGGAATACATCGGGAAGTACATCGCCACGTTCGCCGAATTCCCGCCGAGCCAGAAGGTCGGCAGCTTCAGTCTCGACCAGGTGCTGGAGAAGCTTTCCAGCGCCCAGACCCGGGGCCAGTAACTCCGCGCGATGGACTGGGAAGATCGCTGGCCGCATCCGTTCCCGGGTGCGGCCAGCGCCTTGAGGGACCGGTCGGTCGTTTCACCGCCGCGGTCGCGCTCCCGGGAGGCCTGTTCACGGACGTCGGCACGCCGTCCCTCACGAAAGGATGGGCGCCTCCGACGTTGGGGAGGAAGACGGCGGGCGGATTCCCCAGCAGAAGGGGTCGGCGTCGTTCAGGAGAAGGCGGGACTCCGCGGTGACGAAGGCGGTGCCGGTGATCGTGGGCTCGATCAGTCCGCGGGCGCGGTCCAGCCAGCGGAAACGTCCGGTAAAGGTGCTGCCCAGGATGCTCTCCTGGATCCAGTCCGCACCCTCCGTCAGCTTTCCGTCCGCGGCCAGGCACGCGAGTTTGGCGCTGGTGCCGGTGCCGCACGGGGAGCGGTCGTAGGCCTTGCCGGGGCACAGGACAAAACTCCGGGAGTTTCCGTGCGGCGTCTGCGGCGGGCCGAAGAGTTCCACATGGTCCACCTCGGGAAATCCCTGCGCGTTGACCGCCTGCCGGATCCGCCACGTGGCGTCCGTCAGGGTTTCCACCTGTCCGAGGTTCAGGGCCCAGGGATGTTGCGACACCAGGAAGAACCAGTTGCCGCCCCAGGCGATGTCACCGGTGACGGGGCCGATCCCCGGGACCTCCACGGTGACCGCAGTCGTCTTTCGATGGGACGCCACGTTGGCCACTGAGACGGAGCCATCGGGGTGCAGCGTTGTGGTCACGACACCGACGCAGGTCTCCAGGCGGTGTTCGCCGGGTGCGAGGCGGCCCAGGTGCGCGAGCGTCACCACCAGTCCGATCGTGCCGTGTCCGCACATGCCCAGCACGCCGACATTGTTGAAGAAGACCACGCCGGCGGCGCAGGCGGGGTCCACAGGCGGAACGAGCAGGGCGCCCACCAGGACGTCGGATCCACGGGGTTCGTTGACGACTGCGGACCGGAAGCGGTCGTGCCGGGTGCGGAAGACTTCGATCTGCTGCGCCACGGGTCCCCCGCCGAGATCGGGTCCGCCGGAGATCACCACCCGAGTCGGTTCACCGCCGGTGTGGGAATCCACGACATGGACGGCCGGGGTTGTTGCGGCACTCACGAACGGGTTCGGAAGGGTTCGCGCGGGGGAGATCAGGCTGCGGGCGGGGAGTCCTTCCCGGATGGCGCATTTCGAATCCCGGAGAAGTTTCCGTTCTCGCAGCAGGCCACGAAGGTTTCGGTGACCGACTTCAGTTCCTCCCAGCGCTTCCGGATGGTCTTGGCCTCCGTGCCGTCGATGCGGCTGTCGCCGGCGGCGGAGGCGATCACGGCGAGGAGGTCTGCGAAGTCCTGGACGATCTCGTTGGTCGCCGGGATCAGGAATTCCGGATGCGCGTTGTGGGAACGCGGGTTCTTGATGAAAAAGCCGCCGAACCGCTGGCACAGCCAGTGGATGATGCGGGCATCCTGCGAGGACTGCATCAGTTGGTCCACCCGGTCGAGCGGGTTGGCGCCGGCTCCCGTCGCATCCCCCTCGGGCTTTTCGGCCCATTTGTAGATGAGGGACAGGGACAGGCCGAGGTCGGCGGCCATCTGTTTGGCGCTGGTCGTCTTCAGCACCTCGCGCAGGAGCTCGTAGGACTGCATGCGGTCGGGAGGTTGCCGGGTTTGATGGGTCGCGCAAGGGATGGTTTGCGGGCGCTCGTGAGCCTCCGGATCCGCCCGATTCCCGTGCCGATTCGCCCCATCATGGAATGGTGATCCGGTAGAAGGCGGGGCCGCCGGGTGGCGGAAGGGCGTGCTGGAGTGGGGCGCCGGTCCCGGTCTTTTGGGTGACCGTGCCCCAGACATCCCCGAGCGCCGCCACGGACTCGAGTCGATAGGAGGTGCCCACCGTGGACGGCCAGGTGACGAGAACGGTGCCGTCGGAGGCGACGGACACGCTGACCGTGAGGGCGGCGGCGGACACCCGGATTCGAACGGGCGTGACGGCACTGAGGGCATCGGGACCGGAATCGGCAACCCGCACGGAGAATTCGTGCAGGCCCGTCTGGGCGGCGGTGGGCTTCCAGGTGAAATCACCGGTCGTCGCGGCGAGGGTTGCACCCGGGGGAGCCCCCGCCAGGGTGAAGGACAGTGCCTGTGCCGGAAAGTCCGGGTCGCTGGCACCCACCTGGAAGCGGAGTGTTTCTCCCACGACAGCGGATTGCTCGGCCACCGGGAAGATCGCGGGGCTGCGGTTCGCTTCGGTCACCGTAATGCCGAACGTTTTGCGATCCTTGAGCGGCGTGGAGCCGTTGTCCGAAACCTCCACCTCGATGGACAAGGTCCCGGGGCCGTCCGTTTCGCCCGGACTCCAGGTGAGCAACCCGGATTCGGAGTTCAACGCCATGCCGGCCGGGTAGGTTCCCAGGAGCCGGTAGGCGAGTTGTTGTCCGAAGTCCGGATCCGACGCATGCAGGGTGATGTTCAGGAATCCGTCCTCGCGCAGCGTCTGCGGGCCGATGGGATCCAGGACCGGGGCCCGATTGGGCTGGTTGGCAGTGCCGGCGGTGGGCGCGGTGGCCTTCTCGCGCACGAAGGGCTGTCCATCCGGGCGGGAAGCGAGGGATTCATTGGCCTTCAGCCCGGAGTAGTCCACGTAGTCGGCGACCTCGGGTGCGCCCGAGACCGTTCGGGAGAGGGCCAGGGAACCTGTTCCGGCGGTGAGTCGGAAGCTGGTGTGCGGCTCCGCCGCGGAACCCTCGTCGGGTTCGCCATCCGCGAAGACCAGGAGGAATCCGCGGGGAGGAACGACCGTGCCGGCGGGGAACGCCCACTTCCTCAATTGTGCATAGGAGTCCGTGAGTTGCCATCCGTCGAGGAAGACCGGGTCCGGTCCCGTATTGACCAGTTCGATCCAGGGATCGCGGTCCCCGCGGGCATCGGCGCGTCCGTTGGTATTGGAGGGAAGCACCTCGTTGATCCAGACGGGCGGGAATTCGGATCTGCGGGCGGCGATGTTGTTGGGCGCCCCGGGGGTGAATCCGGGCAGGTCGCCGCCTTCGAGGTTGAGGGTGCATCCGAACACCACGTCACCCCCGGGGATTTTCGCCTGATGGACCTCGACGGCGAACACGTTGGTGCCCGCGCGGAGCGCCGAGGCGGGAAGCACGATGGGTCCGCTCAGAACCGCGTCGGTGACGTTGGGAGTCGCGGGTGTGTTGAAGTTGACCGCGACGTCCGGCGCGATGTTCCACCGGTGGACCTCGGTGCCGTTCAGGTAGAACACGGCGCCGTCATCCACGATCCACGACAGCTTGAGGGAGGCTCCGGCCGGGACATCGGGAAGGACGAAGGTCGCCCGGAAATAGTAGGTATTCTGTCCCAGGGTCAGGGGCGTCAGCTTGGGAGCCGGCAGGGGAGCCGTCTCGACGTAGAAGAGTCCGCGTCCCACCGGCCAGGCGGCATCGGCGAAGTCCGGCTGCGGCCAGCCGGCGTCGGCGGGACCCGCCTGGAAGAATCGCCATTGGTTGGTCATCAGGATGAGCTGGCGCGGCCCGGTGTAGGCCGGCGGCCCGGACCAGTTGGCGACGCGCGCGTTGTCCCGCGTGGAATCCACCAACTGCAGGGCGGCACCGCCTCCCGAGGCGGCGAGTGGCCAGGGGGCGCCGGGACGGAACCGCATGGCGTTCACCGGGGCGGTCGCGGGCTCCGGAGGCAGCAGTCGAAGGAAGTCTCCGGACGTCCCAAGCGTTCCCGTCCAGGTCCCGGCGACCCGCGGAGCGGCGCCGTACGCCTTCCCGAAGGCGGCGGCATCCTGAACCACACACAGGGCGGCCCCGGGATCCAGCCGGGTGTTCGGCGGGAACGTGAACTGCAGGGAGTCCCCCTGAAGGCGGTAGCCGGAAATATCCCATGACGTCACCCGGGACGCATTTCCCAGTTCGATGTACGCGGCCCTGGCGGTGGCGGGCTGTGCCATGATCTCCTGGATCACGACCTGGAACCGGGGGGCAATCACGATGCGGACCGTGGCCGAGGCGCCCAACAACCCCGGTCCGTCGTCCTCGATCCGGATCGGAATCTCCACGGTCGCCCCGACGGCATCCGGATCCGTGGCCCAGAGGAACTCCCCGGTGACCGGGTCGATGGAGGATCCGGCCGGTGTCGAGGCGTCGAGGGAGAACCTCAGGTTCTGCGCGGGCAGGTCCGCATCGGAGCCCGTGGCGCGAAAGCGGACGGTTTCTCCGGCACTGATCCGGATCTCCGAGGGCACCGTCAGATGCGGAGCCTGATTGGCTTCGCGGACGGTGACCGAGAAGGTGCGTGCGGCACTGAGGGCGCCGGCATTCTGTTCGGTGGCCCGGACCACCAGAATGTAGGTGCCCGGACCTTCCGGCTCGCCGGGATTCCAAAGGATCCGGCCCGTCCTGGAGTCCAGAACCAATCCCGGCGGAACGGTACCGTCGAGGGAGTAGATGATCGCCGCCGCTTCGGTGTCGGGATCGTGGGCCGCCACCTGGAGGACGAACGGCTGCCCTTCGTCCACGGTCTGCGGGAGGATTTCGGCGATTTCGGGCGGGTTGTTGACCTCGTTGACCGTGATCGTGACCGAACCCCGGGTGGAGGCCGGAGGTGCGCCGTTGTCGGTCACGAGGAAGTGAACCGTGTAGGTGCCCGGCCCCTGGGATTCGGCGGGGATCCACGCCAGATCCCCGGTCGCCGGGTCGAGGGTCAGGCCGGCCGGAACCGGCTCCTCCAGTGCGAAGGAGAATTCGTTGGCCGGGAGATCCGGATCACGGACCCCGATGCGCAACTGCAACGACGAACGCTCGTCCACGAACTGCGGTCCCGGATCCACAATCTCCGGAGGCTGGTTCTTCTCCGTGACGGTGACGCTGGCGGTGGTCCCTCCGGTGCGGGGAGGCGTGCCGTTGTCCGAGGCCCGGACCGTGAAGGCGTACACTCCCGGTCCCTGCGCTTCGGTCGGAGTCCAGGTGAGGATACCGGTGGTCTCGTCGATCCGGGTTCCGGCCGGAGCGTCGGGACCCAGGCTGTAACGCACGGTCTGCGCGGGGTCGTCGGTGGCGTGGGCGGTGAGGCGGAGCTGGGAACCCTCCTGAATCGACGTGGCGGGAATCGCGTCGAGCTTCGGAGGACGGTTGCCACCCGCCAATTCGTTGGCGCCGGCAGGGGAGGCGACGTCGAGGACGACCAGGGGTCCGGACGCCCCATCCGGGAACCGACCGTGGCTGATGTCGTTGGTTTGAGTCAGGAAACTCAGGCCGTCCACGAGGGCACCGTCCGGTGCATAAAGGCCGAGGTCCTCGCCATCGGCGGACAACTTGAAGTTGACGTGGAGCTGCCGCGATCCGTTGGTGTTTCCCTTGGTGGCTTCGTCGGCCCAGACGAGGAGGAATCCGGAGGGCGGGATGACGAATCCGGGCGGGATTTCGAACTTGTCGGCATTGGTGAGCACGTCGGTGAGGAAGTATCCCGTCAGGTCCACCGGTTCGTTGCCCGCGTTGTAGAGTTCGAACCAGTCGTCGCGCTTTCCGGTGAACGGATTTGTGATCGTCTTCTGGTTGGACGCCATGAATTCGTTGATGACGACGCTGACGGCGGGGAAGGCGGGATCATTGGCGGCGCCCGGGGTGACCTTGGAGAAGGTCCGCCGCTGCCGCGGCTCGCCATCCGGATAACTCCCGGCGCTGCGTCCGGCGGGCAGTTGCGCGTAGGACAGGTAGTCCATGAGGACCGGCTGGGGCGGGGTTCCCTGGACGCGACTCAGTAGGACGAGTCCGGTGTCGGGGTTCAGGCGAAAGGTCGTATGGAGCGCCCCGGGAGCCGACTCCGAGGATTCCCCATCCGCCCAGACTCGCAGGAAACTGCCGGCTTTCAGGATGGTGCCCGCGGGAAACGTCCAAAGGCCCGGGGTCGTTGTATTGGTCCCCAGGCGAAACGCGGCAAGGTCCACGTCGATGTTCCCGGAATTGAACAGCTCGATGAAGGGCTCCCGCTCCCCGGCGCTGTCCGTGGGTCCGTTGACGTTGTGCGCGAGCACTTCGTTGATCCAGATCGCGGGGAATGCGTCGAGGTTCCTGCGCACGCTGTTGGCGCGTCCGGGAGTCGCCGGGTCCGGATCGCCGGGGGCCGTGGCCGCCCAGTTGCCGACGCGGTAGGTGTCCCGGGTGGCATCGACGAGTTGAAGCGAGGGGCCCAGGCCGGCGGCGGAGGCGGGCCACGGCGGGTCATCGTCGTAGCGAACGTCGGAGACCACGGTTTCCGGGAGTGCGCCGCTGCCGGGTTTCACGAGGCGCAGCGTTTCTCCGCCGTTGTCGAGGGACCCGTCGAATTCATCGAAGACCGGCACGGTCGCCCCATAGGCGAGGGCGAACGCCTTGCGGTCCCGGGCGAGGACCCAGTAGGAGTTCGTCGCCAGGAGGGAGCCCTCCGGGAAGGTGTAGCCCACGCCGTCCAGGCGCCATCCGGACAGGTCAAACGGGGTTGTGGTCGAGCGGTTGTACAGCTCGATGAACGAGGTTCCCGACGTGGCGGGGTCGTACTGGATCTCGTTGATCACCACAAAATCCTCCGCCAGCGGGACCACGCCGGTGTAGGTGACCGAGATGGTGTCGGCGGCACCGGGAACCGGATTTCCGCGCAGGTCGTAGCCCACCAGGGAGAGCGGATTGGAAGGGCCGGTGAGCGGGACATTGATGCGGAAGGCGTTGGCGCTGGTCCAGGTCACCGGGTAGGGCACGCCGTTGACCTCGATCACCGCCACGGCAAACGGTGCGGTGCCGTTGAGGGTCGCGACGGGTTGCGAGGAGGTGAAATCACTCCCGCCATTGGAGGTGATTCCGAACGGCTTGTCCGCGGCGGTCAGTTGCTGCTGGATGAACGCGCGACGGGCCTCGATGTAGGTGGAGATCCCGCGCGGGTCGCGGAGCCCTCCGGAACCGCCGATCGGGAATCCATTGTTCCGCAGCACGGCGGACCGTGCGCTGATCTGGGGCTGATACTCGGCGGAGCGCAGGGGGCCGTTGATGGCATCCGCGTACGCCCGCCAGAGGGCGCGCCGGAACGCGGGTTCGTCGTAGAACCGGTTGGCGACCGGGTCCTGGCAATTGCCCCCGAGACTGCCTCCGCCCAGCGCGGTGTTGGCTCCCTCCCCCAGGCCAAAGACGAAATCAAGATCCCAGGGCATCAGCTTGGCGCGTTCCCCGGGCTGGAAGTAGAGGTACATGTTCTGCCCGACGGAATAGGTCCATGCGTCCCAGTTTCCGCTGATGCGGTTGAAGGCAAAGACGCGCATCCACTCCTCCATGTCCGCGATGGCCGACATGCGGGCGGCGTAGTTTTCCGAGGCGTTCGCCGCCTGGATGAGGTTGAAGATGTTGGTGTAGTTGTTGGCGGTCCCGAGCCATCCGCGCGTCTGCCAGTTCCAGCGGTACCGGGCCAGCTTCAGTCCCTGGCCCGGGGAGGAGAAGGCCTGGGTCGTGGCCTGCACGGGCTGGAAACCGTTGTCGTCGTCGTTGAACTCAAACCAGATCGCAACCTTGTACAGGTCGCCGGTTCCCGCCGCCGGGAAGAATCCCTCCGCCAGGTCGTTGTTCGGCTGCGCCAGATCCTCCATCACGTTGGAATACTGGGACCCGTTGACATACAACCGCATGTAGTGCCCGTGGAGATAGGGAATGCCCAGGCGCTGCGCCACCCAGTTGGCGATCTGCCCCCGCATGCCGGTCTCCTCGGCGTCCCCGTTTCCCGTCTGGGCAAACACGCGATCCGTCATCCCGAGGAGGCGGTCGTCCGCGGGCACGGTCACCGCGAAATCGCCGCGTCCACCGTGATACGGACTGCCCTTGCTGCGGAATCCCACGCCGTAGATCACGCGATGTCCACCCACCACGAGCGTCGCATCGCGAAACCGGTTGTTGAGTCCGGACGCGGCATTGTAGTCGTTGAGGGTCTTCTCGGTGGTCCAGAGATGATAGTGCGCGAAACTGCCGACGGGGATGGCGTCCCCCCACCGGATGAGGGCCTCGCTGGCGGGATATGCCGGCGGAAACACCGAGGTGACCGGAGACGTGGCGGCGTCGGCCGCCTCAATCCGAAAGGCCAGCGTGACTCCGGTACTCCGTCCGCTGAGGCGCGCGCTGTAGATCCCGTCGCCGGGAACCGCGTCGCCCTCCAAGCCGTCGTCATGCATCACGGCCGTGGAGGCACTGGCTCCCGGATCCGTCCGGAACCGCAGCCGGACCGTGCCCACGGTATCGGGATCCTCGACGCGCGCAGTGACGACAACCGGTTGTCCGGCCGCCGGCAGCGCCGGGGTGTGCCGAACCTCCGACACCACGGGTCCGGCGTTGTCCGCCCGGCGGCTGTTCTCCGCACCGGGACTGCCGAGGTTCAGGGGCACCTTCATCCGTCCCACCAGTTCAATCCAACCGCCGTGGGTGCGGACCAGCAGTTCGGGCCATCCCCGCTGCCAGCGCGCCTGGATTTGGAGGTTGCCCTGGCCCCCGGTGGGGGGTGTGGACGTCAGGGGACTCCGGACACAGTTGGGTCCCGTGTCCCCATCGCCCTGCGCCGCGATCCGGAGCGCGCGTCCGCCGGAGATCCCCGCACCGGCTTCATAGCGGGAGGCGAAATGGTTTCCGGCAAACTGCCATCCCGTTCCGGTCTCGAATCCGGAATTGGCGACCAGATTGGCGCCGCCCCCCACCGAGAAGGACACGTTGTCCACCAGGCATTCGCCGGCCCCCTGGAGTCCGATCTGGATGCGGTCCGGGGGGTAGGCGTCGTTCCCGTTGTCGAGGCGCCCGGTGAAGGAGAAGGAGGTCCATTCGGCTTTTCCGGACTCGTCGGAATCGGCCCAGTTGGAGGCGGCGAGCGGGTCGGCCTTCGTGTCCGTCAGTTCCAGGCTGGAGCCGCCCCCATCGGCCCACCGGCTCCATCGACCTTCGTCCGCATAGTCGGCTTCGCTGACCACAATGTGAACCTGGTTGGTCACCAGGTCCCCGAGCGCATTGGTGGAGACCAGGTCGTCGGGCATGGCGAGGGAGATCCGCTCACCGCTCCTGGAAAGACCGCCCTGGAAGTTTCCCCGGACGGATGCGGCCGCGAGTTGGGGGTGCGTCGTCCGGAGCCGGTCCGCATTCTTCGCCACGGCGAGATAACTTCCGCCGGGCAGAACGGTGCCCTTTTCGAACTCAAAGTCGATGCCGTCGACAAAACGCCACCCGGAAAGGTCCACCGCGGCCGGGGTCCGGTTGTGCAATTCCACGAACTGGTCGTCGTCCTGGCCCGTGATCGGGTTGAACATGATTTCGGTGATGACGATGGATTCGTGGCGCCACGCCGTGTTGGCCGCTCCCGGAGTGGGCGTCTCCAATCGCCGGAACGTGGGCGCTCCGCTGGGGGTGCGTCCGGAAGACACCCCGTTCTCCTGGGGGCCGAATCGGACGGCATCCAGCACGCGGGTGCCGTCCGGGCTGTACAACAGGATGGTTTCCCCGGCGGCACTCAGGCCGAATCCCAACTCGTCCTGCGTGAACGACAGGTGGCCGCGGGCGGACAGGGTGGTGCCCGCCCGGATCCGAAACCGGTTGGTGGACGGGTCATCGGTGAGGATGCATCCGCCGAGGTCCACGTCGTGTCCGGAACCATTGTAGAGTTCCACAAAATCGCGGACCGGATCGTCCGTGTGCGCGAGAAATTCGTTGATGACCACCCCCCGCAGCGGGGAAGGCCGGATCGGATCCCACGAGCCGGGCGAACCCCCGACGGCATCGCTGGCCTCCCAGGCCCGCGGGTCCGCCTCCCCGTGGCTTGGACGGGCGAGCACGAGGGAGTGTCCGCCTCCGGCGGCCGCGGCGGGCCAGGGCGCCTCGGGGGAATAGCGGGCCGAGAGCTTGACGGATCCCGTGGGGTCGCGCAGTTCCACGCGCTCCCCGCCGTTATTGAGGGATCCCGTCCAGGGACCGAGTCCTCCGGGAACCAGGTGGTAGTTTTGGAGGGCAAGGGGATCCGCTGAAATCAGCGCCAGGGCGCCGGCCTCGAGGCGGAATCCGGCGGGGAAGGTGAACTGGACGGCGCCATCGAGGGTCCAGCCGCCGAGATCCTCGAAGACGCTGCCCGCGTTGAAGAGTTCGATGAACTCGAGGTTGTTGGTGACACCCGGGGTGGGTCCCGGATGATACATGATTTCCGAGAAGACCAGTCCCGTTCGCCGTGAGGTCGGACCGGGCGGCTCGCGGGTGATGACGACCGGATCAGTCCCCTCGCTGAGGGTCGGGCCGTAGTCGTGAAACCGGGCCAGCATGGCGGCGTCCGACTTCCGGCTGCTCGCTGCGAGACCCACGTAGACCGGGGAACCCAGGGTCACCGACACCGAGCCGATGGGCGTCCAGGAGACACCATCCCATCCCGCGAATCCGGACAGGGAATTGCCCGAGCGCTTCAGGCGCAGCCAGGTCCCGGAACCGTTGTAGGGAAAGCCGCCGGAAGGCGTAGCCGTCCGGACGGTACCCCCGGGCGTTGCCCGCGACAGGAAGCGCACTCCGGCCTGGGCGGATCCGGTGAAGATGCCGGCGAAGGGCGCGTTGGTGGTCAGGTCGGTGCGCGCCATCAATCCGGCCTGGAGGAACGGATCGGTGATCCGCAGTGTTCCCACCCGCACCTGCAGGTCGAAATCCCCCTCCCGCAACTGCCAGGCGAACCCGAATTCATCCGCCGTTCCACCAATCTCCGATCCGGCCGCGGTGACCTCGAATCCGCCCTTGGCCAGCGCCTTCACGGTGGTGCCGATGGAGGAGCCACCCACGGAGGCGGTCACGAACTCCGCCGCGGTGAAGCTGACCTTGCTGTCCGCGGGCAATGGATTGGGCGTCGCCGCCTGGTCCTTCAGTCCATGGACGGTAACCGTGTAGTTCGTTCCGAACTTCAGCGGGGAGGTGGTGAGGACAATGGCCGACGGGTCCGTGCCGGGCCGGGCCGCGGTCACGGTAATGGAACCGTCGATCTGGAAGTTGGAGGCCAGGGAGGCTCCGGCGGCGGCGATGGGCTCGGAGAAGAACAATTGAACGTTGGTGGTGCCCAGATTGAAGGCGCCGGTCAGCCGTGGGACGACAACATCGGGGGTCACGGTGAGGGTGGCCGGATCGCTGTCGACCGCGCCCAGCGAGTTGGTGAGGTGGGCCCGGAACGTTGCTGTGTTGTCCTGAAGGGTCACCGGGCCATACCGGAGCGTGGCGGCTCCCGGACCGGGGAGGGGTTTTCCATTTTTCGACCATTCATAGGACACGGCATCCAGGTTTTGGACCTCGATCGTGAAGGTGGCGTATTGCCCCTCCATCACGGTGAGATTCTCCGGCTGCTTCTTGATGATCGGCGGCGTGAAGGACGTGCCGAACGGCAGGAGATGGGTCGCGGGGATCGGAGCTTCGTCCAGTCCGTCCGGACGGAGCCATCGGACCGCGAGATTGTCCCCGCCGTTGCCCTCCTTGTGCAGGGCGCGGACGTAATAGGCCTGTCCTGCCACCAGCCGGATCGGGGCCGATTGCTGGTCGGGGAATTTGTCCCACTGGCGGGAGGCGGTCCAGTCGGGCACCGAGCAGATCAATTTCTGCTTGGCGGGAGTATTGTCGGTGCTGAGGTACAGCGCGCCGTTGTCGTCGCTCGCGATCCAGAACGTGTAGTTGCCGGTGACCGGGGGGACGATGTAGCCGTGGACCCGCTGTCCGTACTGTTCGGCCGAATCGGTGGGTGTCTCAAAGAATCCCGTCAGTTGTTCGGAGAACGAAGGGCGGTTGGGAAATCGCGGATCCGAAGTCAGGTCATTGATGCTGTTTCCAGGAATGTCCTCCCACACCTCGCGCAAGAGGGACCCGGCGGCGGCGTGAAGCGACCCGCCGGCCGGCGAGAGGAGCAGGAAAAGGCCCAAAACTCTAAGCAACCGTGGGAAAGCCTGCCGGGTAGGAGGGGTGGACTCGTGAGAAACCATAGGAACCCTGCAAAGAAAGCAGATCCCGAGCCGGAATGGTCCTAAGAATTTGACGCGGATCCCTCGCGGCCGGCCCGGGTTCCGGAGGCGTCCGATGCTTCGCGCTCAGTCGGTCAACCCGGTGGACATGTTCTGCCCGCCGGGGCCTTTCATGTTTTCCGTGGGCCACCAAAACCGCTTCTTTTTCTCCGCTGCCACGCTCTGGGTGTGGTTCATGCGCTCCACGTGGCCATCGGTCAGGAGGTAGTGTCCCTTTCCGTTGTGACGCGTGACCAGGGTCCGGCTTCCGAAGGTGGGTCCCGCCTGTCCCGAATAGTCATTGGTGGCCATCAGCGCCTCCATGAACATCATGGTCTGCGCCGGGGCCAGGTACCGGGAGGTGTCCTCGGCATGGCAAAGGCAGCAGTTCATGGCGAAGCTGTAGTCACGCTTAGCGGGCGCCCGGCCCATCCCGACGTTGCCCGTAACGCCTCGGACCTTTTTCCGTGCCGCGAGGTCCGCGGCGTCCGTCGGACACAGGTACACCGACTTTGACTTGAGGTAGGGAAAGAGTTTTCCGGTGGTGAGGTCCCCGGAGCGGGTGCACAGCCAATCCCGGAAGGAGGGCAGGCGTCCGGAGTAATCTGTCGCATAGATCAGCGAGCCGATGCCGACCTGCCGGGCATTGGACATGCAAACCGCCGCACGGGCGGTGTCCCGGGATTTTGCCACCGCCGGCAGGAGCATTCCGGCAAGCACGGCAATGATGGCGATCACCACGAGCAGTTCCACGAGGGTGAAGGCGGCGGCCGGGATGCGACGGCATGCGGGATGGATGGCGTCCATGATTCGCGGAGGATGCGGGGATGACGACACCCCCCCTGGGATCGGGCAAGGCTCAAATCGGCCGGAGAACGGTCTCGTTGTGGGCTGGATTGAGCGTTGTCCTTCGAACGGGCCTGCGTTCAGCGGCAGGGCAAATCTCCACCGTTGCAGCGGCGATCCGCAGGGCGGAGAGGGGAGAACAGGGGCGTGTGTTCAGTGGAGGGTATGGGGAGAACCCCATCCAGTTCCGGATTCCTCATCGCTGACGTTGGAGGTTCTCCAGTTTCTGTTCGCGGACCGGACTCGCATCCGCCCCGGCAATCCCGTTCCATGGTCGGCGGTGACTCGACCTTCGGACCCAGTCCCGGCCCGCCGCCTCACGCGGCTCTGCTACGGCGCCATGGTGAGCCTGTCGATCGGGCTCAATCTGCTGCCCGTGTTCCTGACCACGTTGAGCTCGGACTACGGGGGCGTCGGGGGGCTCAGCGCGGAGCTGCTGGGGCGCCTGGGGGCGCTGACCTTTGCGGGACTGGTGACGGGGATCGTGGTCACCGGGCCGCTTGCGGATCGATGGGGGGCGAAGCCGTTTGCACAGTTGGGCAATGCGCTCACCGCGGCCAGCCTGGTGTCCGCGGCGTTGGCTCCGTCCTACGCGGCGCTGGGGGCATCCCTGTTCGGACTCGGACTCGGCGCGGGCCTGCTCGACATGGTGTTGAGTCCGGTGGTGTCCGCGCTGAATCCCGACCGCCGCTCGGCGGCGATGAACTGGCTGCATTCGTTTTACTGTGTGGGTGCGGCGGCGACGATTCTGGCGGGCACGGCGGCATTGAAGGCGGGCCTCGGATGGCGGGGTGCCTGTCTTGGGTGGGTGCCGCTGCCGCTCCTCCTGATGGCCGCCTTCGCCCGGCTGCCCTTTCCCGCCATGAGCACCGAG
>JAEUHD010000327.1 GCA_016793645.1 Verrucomicrobiales bacterium | reverse complement strand
GGGTTGCCGCGGGCGCGTATCTTGGTTCCGCGCCTGTGGATGACCTCCCGTTCGCGCGGGCCGTGGGCGCGGGTTTCGCCCACACAGGCGTCGACGCCCGCCGAGACCCCGATCACGGCGGGATTCGACGCCGCGACGCGCTCGAGGGCGCGTTCCAGGATGCGGCGCCATTCCATTCTCGGAGTCCCTGGGGCGACGGGAAAGTTGAAGCAGTTGCCGCCGATGTCGGACGCACCGGTGCCCGGGTAGCACGGATGCTGGTGCACGGACGCGAACTCAATCCCATGGGCGCCGACGACGCAGTCCTCGGTCCCGTTGCCGTGATGGACGTCGAAGTCGAACAAGCCGATGCGGCGGACTCCCGTCGCCACCGCCTCGTGGGCCGCGATGGCGAGGGACGACAGGTAGCAGAATCCCATCGGCGTCTGCCGTGTGGCATGATGCCCGGGCGGACGCAGCAGGCTGAAGGACGGTTCCCCGGCGCGCGCCAGTTCCAGCGCCTTCAAGGCGCCCCCCGCCCCGCGACGGGCATGGTCGCCGATGCCGGCGTGGAACGGGGTGTCCCCGTCAAAGTCCAGCGGAAGGGCCAACCGGACGAGATACTCGGGTGCATGCGCCCGCAGCAACTGTCCGGGCGTCGGCGTCGGCGGCTCAACCCAGCGCAGGTCCAGTGCGTTCTGGGACCTGAGCAGCTCCACCGTCCGCGTGATCCGTGCCGGCTTCTCCGGGTGTCCGGACCGGTGGTACTCCGTGCACCGCGGGTCGGTAATGATCGTCATGGACGAGCCTTCCCGCGCCGCGGTGCCGGACTCCAGAAAATTTCGGTCCTTCCAGCCCGTCCGCTCACTTGCCGCCGCGGTTCACCTGACGGAGATGCTGGTCCACGCGGACGATGCGATGGCAGTCCACGCAGTTGACCACCACCTTGGCGTAGGCGGACGCCGCAGCATCCAGGGAGTGTTCCCCGGCTGCCGCCCACAGGGCGTCGAGGTTCGCCTGGTAGTTGGTCATCTGGGCCTGGTACTGGACGTTGCCCAGCATGCTCCAGGCGTTGGTCTGGCTCATCTTGCGGAGCTGAAGCGCGCTTTTCTGCACCTGCTCATACCGTTCAAGGGAGAGCCCCTCCAGCAGGCTTTGGGACAGCACCAGTTTCTGGCGCATGAAGCCCTGCATCGCCACGCGCTGGGCGGAAGGGGTTTCCGCGGAGAAGGATGTTCCGGCGACGAGGAGCAGCGCTGCCGCCGCCACCCCGGCCACGAGTCGAAGGGAGGTCCGAGTTTGCATGGATCCATGGCTAGTGCAGCCGGCGGCAGGACGCCTTCCGATTCTTGCCCAAGACCGGTCAAAGATTGGCAACGTGAGCGCGACACCCGGGACACTCCCGGATTTCCTTCGAATACCGCACGGCCACCCCGCGTTTTGACTTCGGCGGGCGGCTCGACAGAGTACGGCTGCTCCACATCCATGGTTCCGGCCTTCCCCAACCTCCGTCGTCGTTCCCTGCGCCTGGGCGCAGGACTCGCGCTGCTGTGGGGCGGCCTGGTCCGGGCCGCGGCGCCCGACCCGGCCCAGGTGGAGTTCTTTGAGCAGAAGATCCGGCCGCTCCTCGCCGACCACTGCTATGAATGCCACAGCGCCCGCGCTGAAAAAATCCGGGGCGCCCTGCACCTCGACACCCGTGCCGGCGTCCAGCAGGGAGGAGCGTCCGGACCGCTGCTCGTCCCCGGACATCCGGAGCAAAGCCTCCTCATCCAGGTCCTCCGGGGCACCTCGCCGGACGTCAAGGCGATGCCGGCCAAGGAAGGCGCGGGACGGCTCCCGGAATCCCAGATTGCCGCAGTCGAGGAATGGATCCGCATGGGCGCGCCCGATCCCCGGGACGACAAACCCGTCGCGGCGCGACCCGCCGACCGGCATTGGGCCTTTCAAAAGCCGGTTGCCCCGCCCGTTCCCGCGCCCGCGGACGCCCCCGACCGCCCGGTCCGGTACAACGCGATCGACGACTTCATCCAGTTCCGGCTCCGCACCAACGGAATCGTCCCGATGCCCGAGGCCGACCGTCGCACCCTCCTGCGACGGATCACCTTTGATCTTACCGGACTCCCCCCGACGCCTGCGGAGACCGCCGAATTCCTCTCCGATTCCTCCCCGAAGGCCTACGAAGCCCTCGTGGATCGACTCCTGGCGTCGCCGCGCTATGGGGAACGTTGGGGACGCCACTGGCTGGACGTTGCGCGCTACGCCGACTCCAAGGGCTACGTCTTCGAGCAGGAGCGCCGCTTCAGCCACAGCTTCACCTATCGCGACTGGGTGGTGAACGCGCTGAACCGCGACCTGCCCTACGACCGTTTTCTCGTCCAGCAAATCGCCGGTGACCAGATCGCCACCCCCGAGGATCCGTGGCCCATGGCCGCGCAGGGATTTCTCACCCTCGGACGCCGGTTTCTCGACAACACTCCGGACATCATCGACGACCGACTCGATGTGGTCTTTCGCGGGACCCAGGGATTGACCGTCGCGTGCGCCCGCTGCCACGACCACAAGTTCGATCCCATTCCCACCGCCGACTACTATTCCCTCTACGGCGTGTTCAACTCCAGCCACGAGCCGGGCGAGAAACCGTTGCTGGGACCAAACCCCGACGCCCGGAAGGCTGCGGAATACCAGGTCGAACTGGAAAAGCGGCGCAAGGAACTCGCCGAGTTCCGGGCCGAACGGACGGCGGACATTGGGAAGAAACTGAGGGAACACGTCGGGGACTACCTGCTCGCCGCCCAGGATTCCCTGGGGCTGGACTGGACCAATCTGGAGGGCCTGGCGCGCGTCCGGAGCCTGGATCCGGGCCTGGTGGCCGCATGGAAGGGGCAACTGGAGAAATGGCGGGGAACGCCCATCCCGGCCTTCCGTCCCTGGTTCGCGTTCGCCGCCCTGGGAACGAATGACTTTGCCGCCCGCGCCCGGGAACTGTCAGGGAAGCTGACCGGCGCCGCGGATACCAATGGTCCCAAAAATTCGATCATCGCGGCCTCCTTCGCGGAGCGGCCGCCCGCATCCATGGCGGACGTTGCCGAACGCTACGGAACGCTGATTCTCGCCTCGGACACCGCGTGGAAGGAAGCCCTCGCCAAGGCGGCCTCCTCGGGCATGCCCGCCCCGACCTCCCTGTCGGATCCGGCCCAGGAGGAACTGCGCGGATTGCTCTACGCCCCGGACTCGCCGATGACCGCAGCGACCCGGGACATCGACCGCTTCTTCGATACGCCGACCGGACAAAAGCTCCGGGCACTCCAGCGCAAGATCGACGAGTTGGACGCGACGCACCCCGGCGCTCCGCTGCGGGCCATGGCCCTGCTCGACAATGATAAGCCCGCCGAGCCGGTGATCTTCAAGCGGGGGAATCCGGGGAACCACGGTGCGGCAGTTCCCCGCCAGTTCCTCGGGCTCTTTGGCGCGACGAATCGTGTTCCGTTCTCCCGCGGCAGCGGCCGCCTCGAACTCGCGGAGGCCATCGCCAGCCGCGACAATCCGCTGACCGCCCGCGTGATGGTGAACCGGGTCTGGCAACGCTACTTCAACACCCCGCTGGTCGGCACCCCGAGTGACTTTGGCGTCCGGTGCGATCCGCCCACGAATCCGGAACTGCTCGACCACCTCGCCGTGTGGTTCATGGACCACGGATGGTCGCTGAAGCAGCTTCACCGATACATCCTTCTCTCGGCTACCTACCGGCAGACGAGCGATCCCGGAACGGATCCAGCCGTGCGCGAGCGCTTCGCGCACAATGAGGTAATCGACCCCGGCAATGTCCTGCTGTGGCGGATGAACCGGAAACGAACGGATTTTGAGGCGTTGCGGGACAGCCTTCTGGCCGTCAGCGGCCGACTGGACTCCACCCTCGGCGGCCAACCGGTGCCCATGTACGAAGGCACCGGATCCCCGCGCCGGACGATGTACGGGTTCATCGACCGGCAGAACCTTCCCGGACTTCTGCGCGCCTTTGACTTTGCGAGTCCGGACACCACCTCGGCGATGCGGTTCCAGACCACGACGCCGCAGCAGGCGCTCTTCCTTCTGAACAGTCCCTTCATGGCCGAACGCGCCCGGGATTTTGCGGCGCGTCCCGAGCTTGCGGGAGCGGACCCCGACCAGCGCGTCCAGCGCATGTACTCCCTGGCGTTCCAACGCGCCCCCAGTCCGGAGGAGCGCGCCCTCGCCCTCGACTTCGTGAAGCATCCGCCGGGTCCCGCTCCGGAGCCGTCACCCGCACTGACCTGGAGCTATGGGTCCGGACATTTCGGCGCCCAGTCCGGCCGACTGGAAGGCTGGCGAGCGCTGCCGCATTTCACAGGCGAACAATGGCAGTGGGAGGCGAAGGTGCCGTCGTCCCAGGGACTCTGGACCCTGCTCACCCGCGACGGCGGACATCCGGGGGTGGGCACCAACGGAGTGGTGCGCCGCTGGACGGCGCCGTTCACCGGAACCGTCCGCATCCAGGGCACGCTGAATCATCCGGCGGAGGCGGGCGATGGCGTCGTCGGCCGGATCGTGTCGAGCCGGCGCGGACTCCTCGGGGAATGGACCGTCCATCACGGCAAACTTCCCGCCGATGTGGACGACGTCGCGGTCCAGGCCGGGGAGACGCTGGATTTCGTGGTGGAAGCCGGAAAGGACGAGAACTCCGACTCCTTCGAGTGGAAGGTGGACCTTTCCCGGAAGGACGCAGTGCCCGCGGGGGCCGTGGCATCCTGGAACAGCCGCCGCGATTTCTCGGGTCCGCAGACGTCGGATACACCGCTGGACGCCTGGCAGGAGCTTGCGCAGGTGCTGCTCAGCGCCAACGAATTTGTGTTTGTTGACTAGCCGGCCATTTCACACTCCTTCCACTGCGGTTGGCCGCAAGCCCATCGGGCGGCGTTGGCCTCGCGACGAAAGGCTGTGAAATATCCGGGCTGATCCCCGGCTCGACTTGGCGGGGATTCCGGACAGTCTTCTGCGGAGCGCTCGTGATTTCTGGGAGGGATCCTCCCAAGCCCGCGAGAACTCCCATCGACGCATTTCCTTCTGCCGTGAACCCGGAAGCCCAGCCCCCCAGATCGTGGCACCAGCGACGCGCCGGACGCATCCTCATCGGCGCGGCCGTCCTGCTGCTCCTGTACACCGTCGGCGGATTCTGGATCGCCCCGCGCATCCTCTCCTCCCAACTCCGCAAGCAACTCCCCCCGCTGACTCATCGCGAGGTCTCCGTCGGCACGATCGAGATCAATCCGTTCCAGTTCACCCTCACGATCTCCAATCTCAATCTCACCGAACCGGGAGGCGCCCCATTCCTCTCGTGGGAACGGTTCCATGCGGATCTCGAACTGTCCTCCCTCTGGCGGCGCGCGATCGTCCTCAGGGACGTCGAGATCACCCGCGCCCTTGTGGATCTGGAACGGACCACCAACGGGAGCTTCAACTTCGCCAATCTCCTTCCGCCGACACCCTCCTCGACCCAGACCAACTCCCCCCTGCCCCGGATCGAGATCCAAAGCCTGTTGGTGGATGACGGCCGGATCGCACTGCGAGACCGGGCGATCCCCGGGGGATTTGAAAAGATCCTCGGGCCGGTCCACCTCGGTTTCACCAACTTCAGCACCCACCGTCCGGATTCGTCGCCGGGACGTCTTCGCATCGTGGCCAGCACTGGCGAAGCGATCTCCTGGGACGGCAGCCTGAGCCTGAATCCGATCGCCTCCACAGGTTCCCTCAAGGCCGGGCCCTTCACCATCCCGCGCCATGGTCCCTACCTCAACCTGGCCACGCCGGCGACGGTGGCCTCGGGACTCGCCAATGTGGCGTTCGGATACTCCTTCTCGTGGGGACCCGCGGGGCCCGACCTCGTCGTCAGCAACGCCTCGCTGCATCTGGCCGAGATGTCCGTCCGCCTTCCCGGTGCCACCACCACCAACCTCGCCTTCCAAGGCCTCGCGGTGGAGAATGTCTCCGCCGGCCTGGCGGGAAAGTACCTGCGCGTTGGCTCCATCCGTCTCGCCGACGGCT
>JAEUHD010000243.1 GCA_016793645.1 Verrucomicrobiales bacterium | reverse complement strand
CGGTTCCCAAGGGAGCGGTCTGCAGGTACGAACGTCGACCGCATGGCGAACCGGAAAAGCATTGTCCCGCGTGGGGGGGCGAGGCAGGTTTCCCGACTTCGTATGCAGCAGGTCCAGGTAGGACTCATTGGCGGTGGAACGGTCGGGGGCGGCGTTTGGAACGCGCTGTCCCGGAACGGATCCCTCATGGCGTCACGTTTGGGCCTCGGCCTGGAGGTGGCGGGCATTGCCGTTCGCAATCCTGGCAAGACCCGGGCCGTCTCCTTTCCCAGCCGACGGGTGACGGGGGATTGGCGATCATTGGTGGCCGATCCGAAAACCCAGGTCGTGGTCGAACTGATGGGGGGCACCACCACGGCGCGTGAGGTGGTGGTCGCGGCATTGAGGCTGGGAAAGCCGGTGGTGACGGCAAACAAGGCGCTCCTGTCCGCGCACGGCGAGGAACTCTTCAGGGAGGCGTCGCGCCACGGCACGAACCTCTACTACGAAGCCTCGGTGGCGGGCGGCATTCCCATCATCAAGGTCCTGCGTGAATCCCTGGTGGGCAACCGGGTCACCCGACTCGCGGGCATCGTCAACGGGACCTGCAATTACATTCTGACCCGGATGCAACTCGAAGGCGCGGCCTTTGGGGATGTCCTGGCGGACGCCCAGCGCCTGGGGTACGCGGAGGCGGAACCCTCCCTGGACGTGGACGGCCACGACGCGGCGCACAAGACGGGAATCCTGGCCTCGCTGGCGCATGGGTTCTGGGTGAAGCCGGGCCAGGTGCACATCGAGGGCATCCGGCACATTTCACAACTGGACATCCAGTTCGCAGCGCGACTCGGGTACACCATCAAGCTCCTGGGGATTGTGAAGTGCCTGGGCGGGACCGGGGCCCCGCGTCCCGCGTCGAAGGGAAAGGGGAGCGGCGGCGCCTGTTCCATCCAGGTGTCGGTGTATCCGGCCCTGGTGCCGCGATCCCACGTGCTGGCCTCCGTGAACCACGCCTTCAATGCGGTTGCGGTGCGCGGGGACGTGGTTGGGGACACCCTGTTTTACGGGCGCGGCGCGGGTGCCGATGCCACGGCCAGTTCGGTGCTCAGTGATCTGGCGGACGCCGCGCTGGACTTGAAGAACGGATCCCACCGGCGGGTTCCCCCGTTTGTCGCCCACGAGGGCAACGGCCGGGTGGTTCCGCTCTCGGAGGTGGTTTCACGCTACTACGTCCGCCTCAGTGTGGTGGACCGGCCCGGGGTCTTTGCGCGCATCGCCGGTATCCTCGCCCGGGCCGGCATTGGCATTTCCTCGATCATCCAGCCGGAAGGACACGCGGGGGACACCGTCCCGGTGATCCTCATGATTCACGACGCCCCGAATGCCGCGATGCAGCGGGTGCTGAAGCAGATTGCCGCCCTGGCGGTGATTCGTGCCGCACCGGTGATGATTCGCGTGGAAGATCTCGAATGACCTGACTGCATGAACTCCGCCCAACCCTGGCCCGGCGTCATTCGCCGCTACGCCTCCTTTCTCCCCGTCACCGCCGAAACACCGGTGGTCACCCTGTTGGAGGGCAACACGCCCCTCATTCCGGTGCCCGCCTTCGTCTCAGCGATTGGAGGACGATTCGATCTGCGCCTCAAGTATGAGGCCATGAATCCGACCTGTTCGTTCAAGGACCGGGGCATGACGATGGCGATCACCAAGGCCCGCGAGCGGGGCGCGAAGGTCGTCGTTTGCGCCAGCACCGGCAACACCAGTGCCAGTGCGGCCGCGTACGCCGCCCGTGCCGGACTCAAGTGCGTCGTGCTCCTGCCGAAGGGGAAAATCGCCATGGGCAAGCTGTCGCAGGCCCTCCTGTACGGCGCGACGACGGTCAGCATTGAGGGGAATTTCGACGATGCCCTCCGGATCGTTCGCGAGTTGGGGGAGGCCGGCCAGGTGGAGGTCGTCAATTCGGTCAATCCCGTCCGCATCGAGGGGCAGAAGACGGCGGCCTTCGAGATTTGCGACGCCCTAGGCGACGCGCCGGATTTCCACTTCCTGCCGGTGGGCAATGCGGGAAACATCACGGCCTACTGGAAGGGGTTCCGCGAGTATGCCGAAGCCGGGCTTTCCGATACGCTCCCGAAGATGATGGGCTGGCAGGCGGCCGGGGCGGCTCCCCTGGTGCTGGGGCATCCGGTGGCCAACCCCGAGACGGTGGCCACCGCCATTCGGATCGGAAATCCCGCGAGTTGGCAGGGGGCGGTCGAGGCTGCGCGCGACTCCGGGGGATCCATCCGCAGTGTGACCGACGACGAGATTCTCCACGCCTACAAGCTGCTCGCGAGAACCGAAGGCATCATGGTGGAGCCGGCCTGTGCGGCCCCCCTCGCGGGACTCATCCAGTCGATCGCCGCCGGGGAAATTCCCGACGGAGCACTGGTCACGGCAACGATGACCGGACACGGACTGAAGGATCCGGACACTGCGATCCGCGTGGCGGGATTCGAGCCGCATATCGTCCCGGCTTCCAAGGAGGCCGTAATGGCGGTGATGGGCCTGTAGCCCCCGGGGCGCAAGGCGCTCCCATCGGACTCCGGGACACCGGAGGCCGCGCACCGAGGACTTCTGCGATCCGGGTTATTGCTGCGTGAAGACGAACACGCCGCGCTTGTTGCCGACGACGATGTCGGGACGCCGGTCGCCGTTGAGGTCGCGGGCCATGACCTGGGTGCCGACGCCGGAATTGTCGTCAATGAGGTGGGGCACCCAGTCCACGGACTTGTCGGGTCGGCGCACCAATTCCCACCAGTAGAGCACCGGGGGCGCGCCCGGCTCCGGGTCTCCGGCGGGTCCGTGGGCCCAAAACCGCTTGCCGGTGATGATGTCCTTGAGGCCGTCACCGTTGATGTCCACGAGATCCACGGCGTGGAGTTGGGAGAACTTCACCCCATAGGGATTCTCCGACGGTTCCTTGTTCATGAACACGTGCTCCCGGAATCCGATGTCACCGTTGGTTCGAACCTGTTCAAACCAGGCGAGTCCGTATCCGTGCGCCGACAGTCCGGTGATCACGTCGTTGAGTCCGTCTCCGTTGACGTCGTAGGCAAACATCTGGGAACCGCCCACGCCGAAGGGGAACTTGTGGAATTTCCAGACGGGATCCCCGGCGAGGGAGGCGGGCTGTTCCCACCACCCGTCCTTCTCCATCAGATCCGAGCGTCCGTCCCCGTTGATGTCTCCAACTCCCATGCCGTGGGTAAACTTGTGGTAGTTGTTGTTGGGCGACACCGCGTGCCAGGTCCACGGGCGGGTCGGATCCTTGGGGTCCGGAGTGGCATAGCCATAGGTGCCCTTGGAGGCGCAGACGATTTCCGGACGTCCATCGCCGGTAATGTCCAGGAATGCCGGCGACTCGTTGTCCGTGACTTCGAGGGCGACGTGTTCCTTCCACAGGACCGATGCGCCCTTGGGGTTCTCGTACCAGGATGACTTCTCCCCGGGGAATCCGAGGATCAGGATGTCATCCCATCCGTCCTGGTTGATGTCCCTCCCGAAGGCGAGGAAGTTCTTGGAGTAGGCATTGTTCTTCCCGAGACCTCCTTCAAATCCGGGAATCGTCTCCTCGGTGCCGTCCGCCTTCTTCACCTGGAAGGTTTCATTGGCGGCCCCGAATTGATGGCGTCGGGTGAAGTCGGGTCCTTCCCACCAGAAGGGGCCGGATACCACGTCCATCACTCCGTCGTGATTGAAATCGCCGACCCCGGCGCCTTCCGCCCAGAACTGATTGGAGAGCTGATTTCGCTGGAACGTCGGTACCCCGGCGGCGGTGGCCGTTGATGCCAGAGCGGTGAGTCCGCAGAATGCCATTGCCCAGGCAGGAAACGGGGAGGAGTGCATGGCTCTATTTCGGGGACAGGCGAGGCCGGGGTCAAGGGGCCGATTCCGGGAACCGCTGGTCGCATCCCCGGGGATCCCGCGAATTTGGATTGGGGCGAACCCGGCGGCAGGGTGGGGAGCGCATTTGCCAATTCCCGGAAAGCACGACACGCTTTTCCAGAATCTCCCCCTCCATGAATCCCACCGGCATTCAGTCCATATTGCATCCCACGGACTTTTCCCGCGGGGACGAAGTTGCCTTTGCCCACGCCCTGCGGCTGGGACTTGCCTATCGGACCGTGCTGCACCTGCTGCATGTGGGGACGTTGGAGGAGCAGGCCGAATGGGCCGATTTTCCAGGGGTTCGCGAGACATTGTCCCGCTGGGGACTGCTGGAGCCCGGGGCGCTTCATCGCGACCTCGCGGCCCTCGGCCTTCAGGTTCGGAAGGCGCAGAAGATGTCCGATGATCCCGCGGAGGCCGTCAGCCGTTTCGTGGTGCTGCACGACGTGGATCTCCTGGTCCTTTCCACCCATCAGCGGCAGGGATTGAACCGGCTGTTGCATCCGGGGCTCGCGGAGGCCATGGCGCGGACCTCGGGCACCCGGACGTTGTTCATCCCCAGGAGGGTTCCTGGGTTTGTGGATGCGAACACCGGTGCGGTGAACCTGCGCCACATCCTGTTGCCCGTGGACCGGGAGCCGCATCCGCACCATGCCGTGGCGATGGCGCGCGATCTGGTGGGCAAGCTGGGGGTGGGCTCGGGAACGTTGACCCTGCTTCACATCGGTTCGGAGGATGGGCTTCCCAGGATTCCTTCGGCCGAAATCCCGGGCTGGACCCTGGAGTCCGTCGCGATGAGCGGGGATGTCGTCGATACCATCCTGGAGGTCAGTGACGAGCGGGAGGCGGATCTCATCGTCATGGGGACCCGGGGGCACCATGGATTCCTGGGGTTGTTGCGCGGGACGACGACCGAGAGGGTGTTGCGGGGCGCAAAATGCCCGGTGATGGCGGTTCCGGCCGGGTAGGCTTCCGTCAGGACTTCCTGGTTGGATCCGCGGGAATGCGCGGACGCCGTGTCGCGATTGCGCTCAAGGGCGCTCCACGGGTGCGGGCAGGGGTGCCGGCACGACGGCGACGTTCATGGGTGCATCCGCCAGCAGCGCCCTCGACACGGAGCGGTGCCACAACCTCCGGATCCCGCGGGCCTGGGTGGTGCCGGTGAAGAGGACACCCGCGCGATGGGCCTTGGCTGCGTGGATGAGGGCGTCGGAAGTGGAATCCGCGGGAGGAATGATTTCCACGCCAAAGGGAATCCCGCCGACGATGGCTGCGCATTGTTCCCGCAACTGTCGTTCGAGGACACCGGGATTGGGCTGGACCCCACCGGCGTCCTTCGCAGGTTCCATCACCTGCCCGACGTGGAGTTCCACCGGGCCCGCGGACGCCCAGTCCCGGACCAGGGCGAGGGCGTGATCACTGGCCGGGGTGTTGTTGGCGGCGACAAACACCCGCAGTGGGCGGTGGTTCCGCTGCCATTCGGAGAAGTCGAGGCCGCGGCGAACCACCAGCGTGGGTGCGGGTGCCCGTTCGGCAACGCGATCGGCGGTGCTTCCGAGGACAATGCGAATGAGGGCGACCCGACCGATGGAGGAAAGCACGATCCAGCGTGGCTTCAGTTCGTCCGCGAGTTGATCCAGCACGTCGACCGGGTTGCCCAACTCGAGTCGGGTGGTGATGTCCAGCCCGGCGGATCTGAGCGGTGCCGCCCAGGACTCCAATTCGTCCTGCAGTTCTGCTGTTGTCGGTCCGGTCGGCCGGTCTGCGTTTCCATCGTCAGCCGGAGACGTCATGGCGTGGACCAGTTCCAAGGCGTCCCCGAAGCGTTGGGCCAGCGCGGCACCTGCGGCGAGGGCGTCCTTCGAATTGGGACTGAAGTCGGTTCCGCAAAGGATTTTCATCGGAGGGTGAAACCGGGATGTGACCCAGCCATGAATGGCACGGCCGGGGGGAAAAGGCGAACCGATGTTGCGGGGCAGGGTGAATCCGGTTCCAGCGATGAAAAGCCTCGCGCCGGACTCGGAGTCGCGTTCAAACTCACCGTCACCATGAAACCCGCCCTCACGGTCCTTGCCGTTTCTGTGGTGGCCGCTGCTTCGATGCAGGCCGCTCCCGACTTTCAGAAGGAAGTCCTGCCCATCCTTCAGTCCCGTTGCGTGGAGTGCCATGGGCCGGACAAGCAGAAGGGAAAGCTCCGGCTCGACACCCAGGAGTTGGCGCTCAAGGGAGGCAAGGGAGGGCCCGCCTACAAGGCCGGGGATGTGGACGGGAGTGAACTGATCAAGCGGGTGTCGCTGCCGAAGGACAATGATGACCGCATGCCGCCCGAAGGCGAATCCCTGACCGGGGCGCAGGTGACGATCCTCAAGGACTGGATCAAGGACGGTGCCAAATGGCCCGATGGGGTGGTCATCACTCCGGCAAAATCCGAAACGCCTGTGGCCGCCGCCCCGGTCCGGAAGGGGCCTCCTCCTCCGCCGCTTCCGGAGCTTCCGAAGGACTTCAAGCCCGCCCCGGCCGAGGCGGCTGCCATTGCCGCCATCGCGAAGTCCGGGGTGGAGGTGCGCCCGCTCGCCCAAAACATCCCGTGGCGCGAGGCGAACTTCCGCCTCGCCGGCAGCAACGTTACCGATGCGGTGATTGCTCCGCTTAAGGAGGTGACGAGCCTGGTGGAATTGAACCTCGGGACCACCCGGGTCACCGATGCCGGACTGGCGGCCATCGCCGCCCTCGGCTACCTGCAGAACCTGCAGGCGCCGCTCACTTCGATCTCCGACGCCGGCCTGGTCCACGTCAAGGGTCTGAGCAATCTCGTCACCCTCAATCTTTACGGGACCCAGGTTACCGACGCCGGACTGGCCCAGCTCACCGGACTCAAGCACCTGCGGGCGCTCTATGTCTGGCAGTCCAAGGTCACTCCCGAAGGTGCGGCCAAGTTGAAGGAGGCGCTGCCCGGACTCTACGTCAACACCGGCGCGGAACTGCTGGCCATGGCCACCAACGCTCCGTCCGCGGAAAAGAAGGACGAGAAAAAAGAGGAGAAGAAGTGACCCGGTGCCGGGAAGGTCACCCGGCCGGGGTGACCGACAGGACGACGTAGTTCCGGCGTCCCTTGCGCAGCAGCAGGTGGCGCCCAAAGAGGAAATCCGCGTTCGTCACCAGTCGTGACGATTCGGTGATTCGCTCGTTGTTGAGGTACAGCCCTCCACCCTCGAGGTCTTTGCGGGCTTGTCCCTTGCTGGGGCACAATCCCGACTCAACGAACAACTCGACCAGGGGGCGTCCGGAACCGGAGAAGCCCTCCGCCGTGACGGAACGGGTGGGCACTTCACCCACCACCTCGTTGAACGTGGCTTCAGACAAGCCGCCGATGGCGCCACCGGTAAAGAGGATTTCGCTGGCCCGGATCGCTTCCTGGGTTGCCGCCTCGCCGTGGATCAGGGTGGTCACCGTTCGCGCCAGGGCCCGATGGGCCACCCGGCGTCCGGGATCCGCGGCGTGGTCCGCAGCCAGCGCCTCGATTTCCTCCCGGCTCAGGAAGGTGAAAAATTTCAGGTACTTGATGACGTCGGCGTCGCCGGTGTTGACCCAGAATTGGTAGAAGCGGTAGGGGCTGGTGCGCTTCGCATCGAGCCAGACAGCGCCGCCCTCCGTCTTCCCAAACTTGGTGCCGTCCGATTTGGTGATCAGGGGCAGGGTGCATCCAAACGCGCCGCGTCCGAGCTTTTTCCGGATCAACTCGAGCCCCATCGTGATGTTGCCCCACTGGTCCGAACCCCCGATCTGGAGTTCGCAACCGTGGTCCCGGGCCAGCACGTAGAAGTCGAAGGCCTGGAGGAGCATGTAGCTGAACTCCGTGAAGCTGATGCCCACCTCGCGGTCCTCCATTCGGGAACGGACCGACTCCTTGGCGACCATCTGGTTGACCGTGAAATGTTTTCCGATGTCCCGGAGGAATTCGATGAAGGTGACCTGGTCGGTCCACGCCGCGTTGTCGAGCACCTGGGCCGGATTGGAGGTCGCCTGGAAGTCCAGCAGGCGAGCCAGTTGGGGGATGACCGCGGCGACGTTGGCGGCGATCTGGTCCTTCGTCAGAAGGCTGCGCTCGGCGGACTTTCCGCTGGGATCCCCAACACTCCCGGTCGCGCCTCCCGCGACCGCCAACGGAGTATGGCCCGCGTCCTGGAATCGGCGCAGCGCCAACAGGGGGACGAGGTGGCCCACATGCAGGGAATCCGCGGTGGGATCGAAGCCGCAATAGAGCGTGACGCGACCGGAGGCCAGCCGGGACCGGAGCCCGGGCAGGTCCGTACAGTCCGCCAGCAGTCCGCGCCATTCGAGGTCTTCGAGGATATTCATCGGAAGGGCCATGTTATCGCGGGCGGACGCGATTTCGAACAAGCAGGAAGTTTTCAGGTCGCCGGTTCCCCGGGGGACCTTCATCCGGAAGACCCATCCCGCTGGGCGCGCCAGGCCGTCCAGTCGGCGTGGGTGTCCACGTCGCCCAGCGGTCGCAGTTGGGCCAGGGTCAATCCGCTCGACCGGATGCGATCCAGTGTGGACTCAAAGACGTTGGGTCCGCCCCAGGGGATCTCGCGGAAAAGATCGGGCTGGGGAGCCCGAAGCCCGATCAACCAGTAGCCGCCATCGAGGGCGGGTCCGAGAACCACGTCCGCAGTCCCCAGGAGATCCCAGGCGGACCCGAGATCCAGGGCGGTGATCCCGGGGCAATCCGTTCCGATGGCCACCCACCGTCCGGGTCGCCGGGCGAAGGCCGATTCGAATCCCCGCGCCAAGCGGTCTCCCAAGTCCCCGCCGCCCTGCGGGGCCAGGGTCCAACCGGTGCGGATCAGCGGGGTGACCTCGGCGAGGGCGTCGTCGGGGGTGACCTTGAGTTCCAGTTCGGAGATCGAACCGAGGCGATCAAGGGTCAATTCGACCAGTTCCTGATGGATGGCCAACGCGGCGTCCTGCCCGACCTGGGCGGCCAGTCGCGTTTTGACGGTCCCCTTCCGGGGAGCCCTGAAGAACACCATGACGCCGCGGGTTTCCATCAAAGTCTCGGGGGGACCCTCGCCTCGGATCCCGCCGGCGGGCAAGCGTGACCGGGGAACCCAGGCCCTCGGCTGGGTTGCACGATGGATCATCCGGTGCTGGAGCGGCTCCCGAAGCATGAAAACTTTGAGGAAACGACGATTGGAAACCCCAGGACGCTGCTTGGCACCGGGCGGCTTTAGGCTACCCTTGCCGGCTTGGAATCAACATCCACTCCGCTTTCCTCTCCCCACGGCGCCGCGGCGGCGCCCGGAATCCATTCCAGTGGTCAGCCGGCGCGCGGCCCGAGCCTGTTGCGCCTGAGTGATTCCCTGGAGGAGATCATGGAGCACATGCTGGCCGGCAAGGCTCCGGAGCAGCAGAAGTTCCTGATCGCGGACTTTGTGGAAGGCCTTCGCTCCCGCGGACACTCCATCCCGACGGTCACCTCCACGCCGTATCTGAACACCATCCCGGTGGATCAGGAGCCCCCGTACCCCGGGGACCTGGCCGTGGAGCGGCAGATCAAGTCGTACGTCCGCTGGAACGCCATGGCGATGGTGGTCCGGGCCAATTCCGGCGACCTCGGGGTCGGCGGTCACATTTCAACCTATGCCTCCCTCGCCACGCTGTATGAGGTCGGCTACAACCATTTTTTCCGGGGAGGCGAAGGAGGTCGGACGCCGGACTTCATTTATTTCCAGGGCCACGCGTCACCGGGCAACTATGCGCGCTCGTATGTCGAAGGACGCCTGACCGACCAGCATCTTCTCAACTTCCGCCAGGAACTTCGGGCGCATCCGGGGCTGAGTTCGTATCCCCATCCCTACCTGATGCCCGGGTACTGGAAGTTCCCGACCGTGTCCATGGGGCTGGGACCCATCCACTCGCTGTACCAGGCGCGGTTCAGCCGCTACCTCCAGCACCGCGGGTTGGTCCCGACGGAGCATGAGCCGAGGATCTGGTGCTTCATCGGGGACGGTGAGACGGATGAACCCGAGACGCTGGGCCAGATCAACATGGCCGGACGCGAAGGCCTCGACAACCTGGTCTGGGTCGTCAATTGCAACCTTCAGCGGCTGGACGGGCCCGTCCGGGGCAACGGAAAGATCATCCAGGAACTGGAGGGGATTTTCCGGGGCGCGGGTTGGAACGTCATCAAGTTGATCTGGGGGGGCAACTGGGATGACCTGCTCGCTCGGGATCAATCGGGACTCCTGGCCAAGCGGATGGAGGAGGTGGTGGATGGCGAGTACCAGAAGTACGTCGTGGAGCCGGGCAGCTACATCCGGAAGCACTTCTTCGGGAAGTATCCGGAACTGCTCCCGCTCGTAAATCATCTGACGGATGACCAGCTCAAGAAGCTGATGCGCGGCGGGCATGATCCCCGGAAGGTGTACGCGGCCTACCATGCGGCGACCACGCGCGCGCAGGGGCGTCCCACGGTCATCCTGGCCAAGACGGTCAAGGGCTACGGACTGGGCGAGGCCGGCGAGGGACGGAATCCCAGCCATCAGCAGAAGAAGCTGAACGAGCGCGAACTCCGCGAATTCCGGAAACGGTTCAACATCCCCGTGGAGGACGACGTGATTGCCGACATGCCGTTCTTCCGGCCGGCCTCCGACAGTCCCGAGGTCCGCTACATGCTGGAGCGGCGACGTGCCCTCGGCGGGTTGATCCCGTCCCGGGATCCGCGGGCTGCCTCCCTGGTGGCTCCGAAGCCGGAGGAGTTTCCACAGCTCCTCAAGGGCCTGAAGGGCGCCTCCACCACGAAGGCGTTTGTCCTGCTGCTCAGCTCCCTCCTCCGGAACCGTGAGGTCGGGAAATGGGTGGTTCCGATCGTGCCCGACGAGGCGCGCACCTTTGGAATGGACGGCCTGTTCAGCGAGGTCGGGATCTACAGCTCGAAGGGGCAGTTGTACGATCCGGTGGACCGGAGCAGTGCCTCCTATTACCGGGAGTCCCGAACCGGCCAGTTGTTGGAGGAGGGCATCAATGAGGCGGGATCCATGGCGGACTTCGTCGCCGCAGGGACGGGCTATTGCACCCATGGGGTGCCGACGATTCCGTTCTACATCTACTACTCGATGTTTGGATTCCAGCGCATCGGGGACCAGGTGTGGCTGGCGGGTGACAGCCGGGCCCGTGGATTCCTTCTGGGGGCCACGTCCGGCCGCACCACCCTGAACGGGGAGGGATTGCAGCACCAGGACGGCCACAGCCACCTGATTGCCTCCACCGTCCCCAACCTGATGGCCTATGAACCGGCCTTCGCCTACGAACTGGCGGTCATCCTCTGCGACGGACTCCGGCGCATGTATCAGGAGCAGGAGGACGTCTTTTACTACGTCAGCCTGCACAACGAGGATTATTCGCATCCGCCCCTGCCGCCGGAGGCCGGGGTTGCCGAGGGAATTCTCCTGGGCATGTACAAGGTGCGTCCGGGGAAGGAGGGCCTCGCGCACCGGGCGCAGTTGCTGGGGTCCGGAGCGATCCTGCAGCAAGCCTTGAAGGCGCAGCCGATCCTCGAGCGGTACGGCGTGAGTGCCGACGTGTGGAGTGTCACCAGTTTCAAGCGCCTGCGTTCGGAGGCACAGGCGGCACGACGATGGAACATGTTGCACCCTGAGGAGGCGCCCCGGCGGAGCTACCTGGAGGAGGTGGTGGCACCGGAACCGGGTCCGTGGATTGCGGTCAGCGACAATCTCAAGCTGGTCGCCGACCAGATAGCCCCATGGATTCCCGGAGGATTGATGTCACTGGGAACGGACGGATTTGGACGCAGCGATTCGCGTCCCTACCTGAGGCGGTTCTTCGAAGTGGACGCCGAATGCACCGCGATCGGAGTGCTCTACGCGTTGTCGCAGCGGGGACAGATCCCGGCGTCCGTGGTCGCTGGTGCGATCCGAGACCTCGGCGTAGACCCGGAGAAGACGTTTGGGGAGTGCGTGTGAGGTTCGGGAAACAGGGGCGCTGATAACCACGCCGTCCCATCCCGCTACCGGGCTCCCTGGCTGATCCACAGTTTGACCAGATCGACCTGCTTGGGAGGCAGCTTGTGCTTTGCGGGTTCCGGAAGGTCCTCGTCGAGTCCGGAAAGAATCGTGATCAGGGAACTCTTTTTGAGGTCACCCGGGGTGACCACGGCTCCGTAGCCGGAACCCCCTTTCAGCACGGCGGCCAACTCCGTGGCATTGAAGCCACCCTTTGGAGAGGCGGAGCCGTGGCAGGACGTGCAGGCCTGTTGGAAGACGGGACGGATGTCCGCGTCAAAGGTGAGCTGACGTACGACATCGACATTGCCCGCGGGCCAGACCGCACCCTGGTCGATCCAGGCCCGGAGAATCCCGATCTGTTCCGGGGTGAGCGGGACGGACTGGCCGGGCTTGTCGCTCGGCGGGGGCATGAGCATCTCGTCCACCAATCCGGCGACCATGTGGATCAACGCACTTTTCTCGCTGCTGCC
>JAEUHD010000221.1 GCA_016793645.1 Verrucomicrobiales bacterium | reverse complement strand
CCATCGGCGGGGATGGGTTCCAGCACCAGCCAGCGCCGGAGGAAGCCGTCGGCGCCCGGGGTGCTTACGGCAGTGGTCGGCGGTCGGAGCGTCGGCGCGGAGCCGGGAGCTTCGGCAGCGTGGACAAGGTGCCCGGTCATCCACAGACCGGCTGTGGCAAGAAACGCCAGCGGAAGGGTGATGCGACGCAGGTTCATGGGGCTTTCAGAATCCAACGATGCCGGGTGCTGGCGGGATCGAACTTGGAGAGGGTCGCGAAGCTAGCGCCGATGGCCGAGAGCGCGAAGGGTTCCTGCCGGCCGGGAACGGACTTCGGTTGGAGGCGCCACGTGCCGTCGGTCAGAGCATCAATCCGCCACAATTGATCCGGCGCGCCGGTAAACGCGGGCACCACGGTCAATTCCCCCTCGGCGGTCGCCGCCAGCGCTCGATCCGTGTGGGCCACGGTGATCTTGAAATAGGGCGAGCCCAGGTATCCGCCCGCATTGGTCACGGCGGTGATGCTCCATTTCTGTTGTGCCTGGGAAAGGTAGTTCGCCATGCGGGTGCTGATCTCCGCGGACGGCCAGTTCGTTGACACCTGGGCGACATCCTGGTCCGGAATGGGCCGTCCAGTCCCGGCAAAGAATCCACCGCCGCCCCCCGGAGGGGGACCACCCCCGGGCCCTCCTCCGCCTGCTCCGGTTCCTGCGCCTCCAGTACCAGAACCAGGTCCAGCACCGGGACCCCCGCGCCGTTCACGACGACCGCCCACGGGCATTCCTTCCACGGCGAGTTCCAGTGCCGTGCCGGTACGAACGGATTCAATTCGGTAGGTGCCGTCCCGGAAGTTCTCGCCGGCGACGGGCCAGCCGTCCTTCCAGAGCAGGGGACGGATGTCGAGCACACTGGCGCCACCGAGGTCCAGATCGGCCTCGTAGTGGCAGGAGTACTTTTCGAACCCGGGCCCGAGCGGGATGCGTCCGAAGTGGCCGGGGCCGATGAGCCGTCCGCTCGAACCGGCGAACAGGGTCCCGCCGCCCTGCAGCATGTCCACGCCCTCCTGGTCGAGATAGGGCCCGGTGACCTTCCGCGACCTGCCCATGCGGATGTTGTAGCCGGAATCCGCCCCGCGACAGCAACTGCCGTGGGTCGCCAGCAGGTAGTACCATCCCGCCTCGTGGATCAAGATCGCGGCCTCGCAGTTGATGGCCAGATTCACCGGGGCTGCCTGGGGATCCGTGCGCAGGCCCGATTTCGGATCCAGTTCCACCAGTCGGATGAAGCCGAAGTACGAGCCGTACACCATCCACAATCGGCCGTCGGTCGGGTCCAGGAGCAGCCCCGGGTCGATGGCGTTGCAGTCTTCGATGCCATCCGACGACGCCACCACGCCGGCCTCCTCCCATTTGCAGTCCGGGGAATTGGTGTCGAGGGATCGGGTCCAGACCAGATTGATGTCCGCCCGCGGTTGCGCCCCGACATTGCGCGCCACGTACAGGAGGTAGCGGTCGCCCACGTGAATGAGGTCCGGTGCCATGCCGCGTCGCGGCGGGGTGGCCCCGCGACGCCAGGTCCAGCCATCCTCGGAGACCAGGCAGGTCCCGCCGGTGCCGTAGGTGTAAAACGTCCCCTCGCACGGGACGAGGGTGGATGGATCATGAATGCGGAACTCGCCCTCGAGTGCGAGGGCAGGGGCGTTCAGGGCCATCAGAAGGCCGAGCGCGGCTGGGAGTTTCATGCGGTTGACCTCAAGATGTCCTGGCGTCGGGGATGTCCTGCACCCGGTGCAGGAATGGCGACGGCGGCCGCGGGTAATGCGGCGCTTCGATCTCCCCATGGGCACACTGCGTCCAAGAAAATGCGGCGGGCTATGCCAGTACTTCCGGCCGTCCCCGCATTTTGGACACAAAATCCTTCCGACCGCCCTCCCGTTCGTAGTCCCGCCTTCAGGCGGTCCTGAAAATCCGTAGTCGCCGAGGTAACAAGGCGCTCACTTTACCGTCGCGTGGGGATGTCGCCGGCCCGGGTTTGGGGCGCTACGTGGGGGATGTCAGCGCCTCGTCCCCTCGGCGGCTACGCCGTGGTGGGTCCGCCGGTTCGTAGTCCCGCCTTCAGGCGGTTCGGCCTGTAGTCGCCGAGGTAACAAGGCGCTCGCCTCACCGTCGTGTGGGATTGTCGCCGGCTCGGTTTTGGGGCTCTGCGTGGGGGCGTTCAGCGCCTCGTCCCCTCGGCGGCTACGCCCGTTCGTAGTCCCGCCTTCAGGCGGTGCAGTTCGGCGTGGACCGCGCCCCTGTCGGTCGAACCCTTTCCGAAGATCAGATCATGCCGCCCGGGACCCGGCTTCCCGGGTCGGTCCAGGGGCAGGGAATCCCTTCGTCCATTGCCGGCTTCGCAATCGGGCCGAACTCAGGAATTGACCGCCGTCTCACATGAGACTATGCAGATCATCAAATGGGAAGTACGACCACCAAACCCAAATCGAAGACGGTCGCCGCGCGAACGGTCATCCACCGCAGGCGTCCGGGTGCGGCATCCGCGGGATCGTCCGGTGCGGGTGTGGTGAAGTTCTGTGTCCAGGGATCGTCTCCGGCGTCCACGGTCGCCCAGTTCACGCCCGCCAGGCTGGTGGAGGTGCTGCAGGTGGGGCTGCCCTTTCAGGAGCTGGAGGACCTGCAGACCCGTCTGGCCGTGCCTGTGGAGAAGCTGGCTCCGATGCTGGGCATTTCCAAGGCCACCTTCCATCGAAGAAGGGGCGATGCGGGCAAACTACCCCCCGCCGTGTCGGACCGCGTGGTGCGCTACGCACGGCTGCTGGGACAGGCGTTGAAGGTTTTTGAGGACATCGAGTCCGCCAAGCAATGGCTCAATGCACCCCAGTTGGGCCTCGGGGGCGCAATTCCCTTGGAATACGCAAAAACGGAGATGGGTGCCCGTGAGGTCGAGAACCTGCTCGGCCGCATTGAATACGGCGTTTACTCGTGATGAAGCAGGCCTGGCGCATCGTGAAGGAGACGCATGCCGCCAGCGCCTTCAGTGGCGAGGGGGCGCGCCTCTACGGAGGTCGATGGAACTCGCCGGGAACGGGCGTGGTGTACACCAGCGGGAGCAGAGCACTCGCGGCACTGGAAACCCTCGTCCATCTCAACCCGCCTGTAATCTTCAGGTATGTCGCCATCCCGATTCAATGGGAGGACGGGCTCGTGGAACGGGTGGCGGCCCTGCCTGCGGAATGGACCCAGGAGCCCCCGCCGCCAGCCACCATGGGCATTGGCGACCTTTGGGTCAGGGAAGCCCGCTCGGCCGTGCTGGAACTTCCGAGCGTCATCGTCCCCGGAGAGCCAAACTACCTTCTGAATCCCGCGCATCCCGACTTCCGGAGGATCGCCATCGGCAAGCCCGAGCCGTTCTCCTTCGATCCACGGCTGCTCTGACCCGGCTCAGCCCGCCCGTTCGTAGTCCCGGCTTCAGCCGGTTCCGCCCGTAGCCGCCGAGGTAACGAGGCGCTCGCCTCACCGTCGATGAGAAAGGTCACACGCCCAGTTCCGCCGTCTGTGCTGCGACCAGCGGTTCGAGCTCATCCCGGTGATCCTCGTAGTACGCAAGCGACTCGTACACTTGGGCGCGGGACAGTTTGGGGAACGAGGCAACCACTGCGTCCACCGAGCACCCGGTGCGAACCATGGCAACGACGTCGTGAACTCCAATCCGAGTGCCTTCGATGATGGCGTGGCCCGACCGCACGCCTGCACGGCGTACGATGTACCTGTAGCTGGTCGCAATCATCGGCCGAACCTATGGCCGGCAGGCACCAGGTGCAACCTTGGAGCCGTGTTCCGACGCCGCCGGTTGGTAGTCCCGCCTTCAGGCGGTTCTGAAAACCCGTAGCCGCCGAGGTAACGAGGCGCTCGCTGTACCGTCGCGTGGGGTTGTCCTCGGCCCGGCTTTGAGGCTCTACGTGGGAAGAGTCAGCGCCTCGTCCCCTCGGCGGCTACGCCGTGGTGGTCCGCCGGTTCGTAGTCCCGCCTTCAGGCGGTCCGCGAGAACCAATGCGCTCCGGCCACGGAATTGCGGAACAGGCGGCTCCAAACGTCGCTCGCGACGTTCGTCCCGCCGAAGCCTTGGCGAAGGCGGAATCACCTCGTGCCGGCGCTCCA
>JAEUHD010000192.1 GCA_016793645.1 Verrucomicrobiales bacterium | reverse complement strand
CATCCGCGAATCCCTCACCAAGGCCATCGAGTCCAAGGGATACAAGGTCGTTCCCAGCGGCTACGGCGACGTGGCTGAGGTCCGCACCGCCATCACCGACATCTACAAGTCCGGCAACCAGCTGGGCCTGACGGTGGAAGGGTCGATCGTGGACAACGCCTCCGCCTATCAGGCTGCGGCGGTCATGAAGACCGAACTGGCCCCCGCCCAACTGGGCAACTGGTGGGACAGCGAGCGCGCCCGCGGCATCATCGACGCCTGGTCCGGACGCATGGCCGAGGCGATCGTGATGGCCCATACCAACGCCAAGTAACCGACCCAAACCGGGTGCGCGGCATCCGGATTCTTTGCAGGGCGGGCTTTGCCGGAACGTGCCGGCAGGGTCCGCCCTTCTTCGTGTCGGGATGGAATCGACGATCTCCGGGCAGGATCCGCCTCAGAGGAACAGGGCGCACAGGATGCCGAAGACGGCGGTGGTCGCGATCAGGTACTCGACCAGGGATCGGGAGGCGGGGCCCGTCCAGCGATCTGTCCGAAAGGCCTCCTGGCAGCGGGATCGATGGGACAGGACCCGGGCGGAAACGCGGTAGCGGAGGGGGGGAGCCGCGCAAGGGCGGAACGAGGTCCGGGTCCGGAGTGGAACGCGATGCAGAGTCATCATGGAGGGAACCTAGCAGAGGTGGTCGGACATTGGCGGGGTGAGGTGGCGGATCCTTTCGGGGAGCGGGGACCGCGTTCGTAGTGCAGGCTTCAGCCTGTCCCTGGCGGCCGGCGCCCGAATCCGGAGCGGCAGCGGAGCTTCCGCCGGGTCGCGGATGGGATGGGGTTCGGTACCCCCGCTTGCAGGGATGTCGTGGCTGGGCACTATGGACGCATGTCCGCCCTGCATCGGCTCCTGGGGAGCGCCCTGCCGTCCGCGTTTCTCCTCGGATTTTCCTCCATCCTTCATGGGGCGGATATCGGTGCCGCCGTTTCCGGAACCTCAACCAACGGCTTCCGGGCGCTCGTGATGGCGGATCGCACCTCGCAGCCCCTGCTCGCGCCCGCGAGCCGCGAAGGGGAGATCCGTCTCAAGCAGTTCAAGCACGATCCCGCGCTGAAGGTGGATCTCTGGGCCGCCGAGCCGATGCTCGCCAATCCGGTCGCGTTCTCCGTGGACGAAAAGGGACGCGTCTTCACCGCCGAGACCTACCGCTACCGCAGCAGCGTGCTCGATATCCGGCACTACATGTTCATGCTGGAGGATGACCTGGCGTCCCGATCGCTGGAGGATCGCCTCGCCAATATCCGGAAATGGTTCGGACCGGACGGCGAACGGGCCTTGGGCACGGAGACGGAGGTGGTCCGCCAGATTGAGGACACCAATGGCGACGGCGTGGCCGACAAGTCCACGGTGTATGCGGAGGGCTTTACGAGTCCGTTGAGTGGCATCGCCAGCGGCGTCCTGGCGCGGCACGGGGAGGTCTGGGTGACGGAGATTCCGTCGCTCTGGAAGTTCCGGTCCGCGACGGCCGGGGAACGGGACTCCCTCCAGGGTCCCGGACAAAGCCTGACGATCAACCGCGTGGGCGGGAATCGGGAGAATGCGTTGTCGTCGCATCCCCACACCCCGGATCGCGGGGTCGTCGCGGAGGAGTTGCTTACCGGATTCGGGATCCGGTTCAGCTTCACCGGGCATGACCTGCACGGGTTGAAGCTGGGTCCCGACGGCCGCCTGTACTTCTCCTGCGGCGACCGGGGTGCGCACGTGGTCACGCGCGAGGGCACGGTGATCGACCTTCCGGACGAAGGGGCCGTGTTCCGCTGCGAGCCCGATGGATCCGATCTTGAGGTGGTGCACCGGGGACTGCGCAATCCGCAGGAGCTGGCGTTCAACGAATACGGCGACCTGTTCAGCGGGGACAATGATTCCGACCAGGGCGACCGCGAGCGCTGGGTGCAGGTGATCGAGGGTGCGGACAGCGGCTGGCGGGTCGGATACCAGCACGCGCCGCTCGGCAACGCCGGTCCGTGGAACATGGAACGCCTGTGGGTGCCGCACTTCGAGGGACAGGCGGCGTACCTGCTCCCGCCCATCGCGAACATCGGCGACGGTCCCAGCGGACTCGTCTTTGACGCCACCCATCGGTATGGGAAACAGGAGACCGTGAGGCGGGGTGCGCCCCGGGACACCTTCCTGCTGGCCTATTTCAAGGGGACCAGCGCCAAGAGTGGTGTGTATGCGCTCGGGGTGGAGCCCCGGGGAACCGGCTACGCGCTGGCCGGACACGACGAATTCCTGTGGAACTCGCTGGTTCCCGATGTGGATCTGGCGCCCGACGGCTCGGTGTTCTTCGCCGACTGGCACGAGGGCTGGCCCAAGAGCAACAAGGGTCGTCTCTACCGCGCCTACTTACCGGACGTCATCGCCAGCCCGGTGATGAAGCAGACGGCGAAGCTGCTCGGGGAGGGCATGACGAATCGTTCGGAGAAAACGCTGGTGGATCTCCTGGGCTTTTCGGACATGCGCGTGCGCCAGGAAGCCCAGTTTGAACTCGCGGCGCGGGGGATGAAATCCTTCCCGGGATTGAAGGCGGCCGCAGCCGATTCGAGGAATCCGTTCGCGCGCATCCATGCCCTGTGGGCGATTGGACAACTGGCGCGAAGCGCTTCGCGTTCCGGGATGGTGGAGGAGTTGGAATCGCTGATCCCGATCACCCGGGACCCCGATGTGCAGGTCCGTCAGGCGGCCGTCCGGGTGTTGGGCGCCGCCCGGGTGCTGCGGTTGACCCGGGAACTGGATCGGCTGTTCGTGGACCCGAATCCCCGTGTTCGGTTGGCCGCCCTGATGGCCAGCCGGGATCTCCGCAATGGGATGTGGAACCCGGACCCGAAGCGGCGTTTCTACCGATATTCCAAATCCGTTGCGGACAAGGTGGGCGACGTGACGGAGGAGGTTCTCGGGCGTCGGCTGACGGAGGCTCCGGGAGGGGATTCGGGACACAATGCCGCCGTGCACCAGTTGCTGGAGGAGGGTGCGGCGGATGTGATGACCCGCCTGGCGCTGGCGCAATGGTTCGCCAGCGCGTTTCCGCCGGAGCCGCGGGTGGACGGACAGTTGCGTTCCCAGGGCTGGCCTGAACTGCGACATGAGCGTCCGGACGTCCGGATGGTGTTCCTCCTCGCGGAACGGCATCGCCGCGACAGCAACATCGCCCAGTTTCTCTCCGATCCCGATCCGCTGCTCGTGCTGGAGGCGGCGCGCGCGATCAACGACGTCCCGATCACGAACGCGTTTCCCGCACTGGCCGCGCTCGCCGATCCCACGAAACTCATTCCCCTGCTCCAGCAGTTTGCATCCCTCCGTCCTGAAAACTTGAAACTGAAAACTGAAAACTTGAACGGAGTGATCCGCGACGTCCGCTTCGACCAGCCGCTTCCCTGGGGCGATGCCCCGGTGGACCCGCTCACCCCGATGCTGCTGCGGATCGTGAATGCCAACGTCCGCACGGGCACCCCGGAATCCGCCGCCCGCCTCGCCGCGCTGGCGACGCGGGCGGACCTGCCGGTCTTGATTCGCACGGAGGCTCTCAACGGGCTTGCGAACTGGGCGAAGCCCTTTCCGCGCGACCGGATCGTGGGCACGTATCGGCCGCTGCCACCGCGGGATCCCGGTCCCGCCCGCGACGCCCTCAAGCAGTCGCTTCCCGTCATCGCGGCGTTTCAGGGACCGCCGCCGCTGACACCGGAGCAGCAGGCCGCGGTTGAGCGGGCCCGGGCTGCGGATCCTGGATTTGAACTGCTGGATACCCGCTACACCACCGACGTTCCCGCGGCGGTGCTCTCCGCCGCCGCCGAGGCGGTCTTGAAGCTGGGTCCTCCGGAGGGCACCGACTTTTTGTTCCGAATGGTGGCCTCCCAGGCCCCGGCGCCGGCCCGGACGACCGCGCTGCGTTGTCTCGCGGAACTTGCCACCGAAGGCTTCACCGTGGAGGCCCGATTCACCTTTGAAGGGCCGCAGGTGGATGTCGAGGTCCCGGGGGGAAGCCCGACCCAAAAGAAGAACCTCCGGATGCTGGGCAACGCGCTTCAACTCGCGGGAGGGGCGTCCGAGGAATCGTTGCGGCTGGAGGGCTCCCGGATCCGCGCGGTGCTGAATCCGGCGGATGCCGCGGGCCAGATCGCCGGGAAGCTCACCGGTGGATCCATCGCCGAGCAACAGGCGGCCTACGCCACGCTTGCGGATTTGAAGTCCGATGCCGCGGACGCCCTGCTCGTCGAGTCCCTCGACCGGCTCATGAAACGCGAGGTGGCCAATGAAGTCCTGCTGGATCTCGTCCAGGCCGCCGGAAAACGCGACGCCGCTGCGGTGAAGTCGCGTTTGGCCGCCTACCAGGACTGGAAGCTGCCGAAGGACCACCTGTCGCCCTATCGCGAGACATTGAATGGCGGCGACGCCGCGCGCGGACGGAAGATCTTCTACGAACATGCCGCGGTGGCCTGCACCCGATGCCACCAGATTGGCGGGGACGGAGGCGGGAATGCCGGTCCGAAGCTGGACGGGGTCGCGAGCCGGAACACCCGCGAGTATTTGCTGGAAAGCATCGTCGCTCCCAACCAGCAGGTGGTGCAGGGATTCGAGAGCGCGGTGATCACCCTGAAGGACGGACAGACCTATGCCGGCGTGGTGAAGTCCGAGAACGATTCGGAGCTGGTGGTGATCTCGCCCGAGGAGGGCGACGTCGTCCTGAAGAAGGAACGGGTCCAGACCCGGGAGAAGGGATTGAGCGGCATGCCCGAGGGGCTTGCCACGTTGCTCACCCCCTTTGAACTGCGGGACGTGATCGAGTTCCTGGGAACCCTCCAGTGATTCCTTCCCCGGGAAAAGGATTCCGAAACACCGCCGTTATTCCGG
>JAEUHD010000151.1 GCA_016793645.1 Verrucomicrobiales bacterium | reverse complement strand
GGACGCATTTTGGAGGCGGTGGATCAACGGCTGAAACTGCCCAAGGGACGATTGGTCAATCGTGTCCGTCACAGCGGCAACACGAGCAGCAGCACGATCCCGCTGGTGCTTTCGGAGTTGTTGTCAGGGAATCCGCCGCCGAAGGGAACCGCCGGCCTGTGTGCCTTTGGTGGCGGCTTTACCTTTGGTGCCGCAGTGATGGAATTTGCCTGATCCGTTGCGTGGAGGCACCGCGAATCCTTCGCAAGGATCCGGGGTGGCTCGATTCAATCCACTGGCCCGCCGATTTCCTGGATCTCCATCGGACCTTCGGGAACCTGCGCCACTCTGGTCCTTCTCAGATGTGGCTGAGTGGAGGGACTCCACGTGGGGCGAACCGGGAGACGAGATCGGGCGCGGTCATGGAAGATCATTCAATGCCCGATCCACGCCCATCTGGCGATTTTTCCGGTAGAAGAAAATGAATCGTCGCTCGGACAGGTCGTCCGGCGGGACCAACTTCATCTTTTGCCGGTATGCCTGGAGGAGTCCCGGCTCCACTTCCGGATGAAAACTGAAGAAACTCCCGCTGCTCATCCGATAGCCTCGAACCTCAACGATTCGCGTAAAAAGGATCGGGAAGACGGATAGCCCACAAAGGGACTTTGCCAGACTGACATCCGAGAGTCGGAATGGGGGAAGCCCCGGTTCGAGAAGATCCTGAAGTTCGATCTCATCATCCCCCGGGTGGACTCCCGTCACTCGAAAGAGCGACGTTCGCTGTCGCTGCCATCCCCTCAGGATGTCCGTTTCCAATTCCGTGAGATCCGTGAGGAGAGGCTCGACGGTTGCGATGAGGGTTCGTCCGTTGACCGGGAACTCAAACATCTGATAGTCCGCAAACGCGGCGATATCCGCCTCGTCTGCGAAAACGAGGGTGCGCCCGGAAGACGGAAGCGTCAGTCGCTTCGCCGCCAGGAGGATGTCGTATTTCACCGCGCGTGAGGCGGTGAGATACTTTGAGCAAAGGGCAATGCTGGTCTTGCGAATCTCCAGGTAGTTGGTCATGGCTGCAGGCTCCAACCGATTCCGCTGAAACGATCCAACTCGAAATAGATGGTTCAGGTCGGAGGAAGTATCTCGATGATTTCGGCGAGGATGGCGCCGTCGGCGTCGCGAAGGGTGTTCTGACGGCCGAAAAGCATCGCCGGACCGGAGAAGTTCAATGCGCGGGCGATGAAGTCGTCGGCCTCAAACGCAAGATACGCGGTGGGGCGGCTGGTGTAGGGACGGCCGCTGGCGTTCAGGATGCCGCCCAGGGGACGGTGTTCGTCGAGGATCTGGCTGCGCCCCGGTTCGGGGAAGCGGTCGAGGTGAATCTTGATGGCCCCGAACTCCACCGGCCGGTTGGTGCCGTCGAGTTCCAGCGCGGATTCCCGCCAGTAGGCGTTGCCGTCCCGATGGCGGGACAATACGCGGAGGTGAATGGGTGCCCCGTGAAACTGTTCCAGAGTCCGGGTCATGTCCCGATTGTGGACGAGCAGGGAGCGCTGGGGTTCTGGGAGAGCGTCGGCAGGGATGACATCAAACGCGGGCAGCGCGCGCTGTTGACGGCGATAGAACTCGTCGAGGGGTTGTATCGCGGAGGTCGGGGAGGTGGCGGTCATGCGGACGGAGATGGGGTCCCGGAATCAGGCATACCGGCCGGTGCGGTGCTCGGGCAGAAAGAATTCGTGGAGGAGCCGGTCCACCTGAAGGAGGGCATCCCGCGTGAGTCCAATGTGATCTCCGTGCTCCAGAAGGTGTCCCCCGGCGCGAAGCACGGCGAGCGGTCCGGAGAACTCCTCGCGGGGGTCGCGACCGAACTTCCGGGCGAATGCGGCGGTGTTCACGCATCCGAGCTTCAGTTGCAGCATGAACTCACGGATGTATCGCTCCTGCGCATTGGGAGTGTAGGCACGATGAACGGGGCGCTGCCCGGCGCTCACGGCGTCCACAAACGGCTGGAAGTCGTGGAGGTTCTGGTAATGGACCCCGTTGAGGTGGCCAAAGCTGGCGACGCCGATGGACAGGATATCGGCACCGGAGAAGAGGCCGTCCCGGTATATAAATTTCACCTGGGCCGGGTCGCGAACGACGGTCGTCGCGCTGGTCACGGTGTACCCGATCCTTTCGAACTCCGTGTAGGCGTAATTGACCCAGCGTCGTTTGGTGTCCCAGTCGGCGACCGGAGCGACCAGTTTACCCTCGGCCTTCATCTGGCGGTAGATGCCCGTGTTGTACGGCACCTCCATCTGGTAGATGGTGACGGAGTCGGGGCGCAGGGCGACGGCCTGGGCCACCGCCTCGCGCCACTTCTCCTCGGTCTCCTCCACCATGCCGGCGATGAGGTCTATGTTGATCTGGGGGAATCCGATCTCCCGGGCGTACTGGTAGGCGCGCAGGACCTCCTTCGACCGGTGGGCACGTCCGTTGACCTCCAGAATGTGGTCGTCGAAGTGCTCGATGCCGAGGCTGAGCCGCGTGACACCGATGGATCGGATGGCGGCCAGCTTGTGATCCGTCAGTGTCCCGGGTTCTCCTTCGAAGGTGACTTCGACGGCCTCGTCCCATGGAAGCAGTGCCTTCATTCCCTCGGACAGGTAGCGCAGTTGATCCGGCGACAGGTAGCTCGGTGTGCCTCCTCCGAAGTAGATGAAGCGCGGTTTGCGTCCGCGGATCACCGGTTTGGAGGCGTACGAAGCAAGTTCCTTGAGCAGGGCGTCCAGGTAGCCCTTGATGTCCTCCGCATTCTTGTCGGTGTACACGCGGAAGTAGCAGAAGTGGCAGCGTTTCCGGCAAAAGGGGATGTGCGTATAGAGACCGAGCGGGGTATCGGCGCGATCCGGGGGCCGGTCCAGGGCGGCTTCAAATTCGGGGAGGAACTCCGGCTTCCAGAACGCGAACGGGGGATAGTTCGCCACGAAATAGTTGCCGGCGGTCGTCTCCTTCTGGATGGGCGGGCCGGACGATTTCGGCGGCGGGGCAATGGTGATCGAACTCATACGCGGGCGGTGCGGGACTATCGGGATCCAAAACAATACACGCTTCCATCGTCGGATCCGATGACGAAGGCCCCGTCCACCACGGCGGGGGAACTCTGGACGGGTTGGCCGATCTCGTAGTTCCACAGTTCCCTGCCGTCCGTGAGGGAGACCATGTAGATGCGGCCATCGTCGGAACCCACCAGAATCCGGTCACCGGCGACGACCGGGGAACTGTCCACCTTGCCCCGCGTGGCGAACACCCAGACGGGTTCCCCGTTGGAGCGTTTGATGCAGTGCAACCGCTTGTCGCGTCCGCCCACGATCACCCGGTCGGTCGTCACCGCCGGCGATGAGAAATAGGGGAAGGCGCGGTCCTTGTAGGTCCAGGCAATCCTGCCGTCCTTGAGATCCACACAGATGAAGGCGTTTTCGTAGTGCCCGACGTAAAGCCGTTGATCCACCAGGGCACCGGAGGCCGCGATGTAGGCTCCCGCCTCAATCTCCTTCTGCTTTTTGCCGTTGAGGACGTCCACCACGTGGACGACCGCATCGCACCCGCCGAAGGCGGTGACGCCGTCGCCGATGGCCGGGGTGCCGTTGATGTAGTTGCCGGTCTCAAACACCCAGTTGGTCCTTCCGGTCGCGGCTCCGAGACTGTAGAGCTTGAAGTCATAGCCGCCGACCAGGACGTCCTTTCGGTTGGTGATCGTGGACTGCACCCAGTTCGGACTGGACAGAATCTTGTCCTCAAGCCCGAAGCTCCACAGCGCCTTTCCGGAGTCGGCGTCCAGGGCGTACACATTGGTGTTGGCCGTCCCGAAGTACACCCGGCCGTCCAGGACCAGGGGCGAGCCCTCAATCGGGCCATCGGACTGAAACGACCACAGTTTCCTGCCGTCCGAGCGTTGGAGGCAGTAGAGGTTGGAGTCGCTGGAGCCGATGAAGACCCGGTCGCCGAGGATCGCGGCGGAGGATTTGACCGGTCCGCCGGTCTTGAAGGTCCACTTCAGGGCCGGCTTGTCCGGAAGGCTCGCCGAGGTGACGCCGGTCAACTGGGGATTGCCGCGAAACATCGGCCACTCCGAGGCCGCGCGTACTTCGAAGGGGCGCAATCCGAGGACCGCGATCCCGATCCAGGGAAAAACAGAAGCGATGAACCTCACGGCAACCAACATTTCCCGCCCCGGACGGGCTGGCAAACGAATTGATACGGGTGCGTAGTATCGCCCGGGTTATTCGATGAGACTCAGGCGAGGGTTGCGAGGATTTTTTGGGCGGCCGCCGCAGGGTCTGATGCGGCATAAATCGGGCGTCCGATCACCAGCCAACTTGCGCCCGCCTTGATGGCCTCGGGGGCGCTCAGGGTCCGCTTTTGGTCGTCGGCTGCGTCCTGGGTGGTGCGGATTCCGGGAGTGACCAGTTGAAGGCCGGAGGGGACGAGACTCCGCAGTGTTGTCAATTCGAGCGGCGAGCAGACGAGTCCCCGGAGGCCCGCGTTTGAGGCCAGCAGGGCGAGTCGCCGGACCTGGGCGGCCGGATCGAGTTCGCCGCCCAATTCGGAAAGCGCGGCGGAATCCATGCTGGTCAGAACCGTCACTCCGAGGACCAGCGGGGCGGGCCAGTCCAGAAGGCGGGCCGTGTCCTGGGCGGCCTGCTCCGCGGCGCGCATCATGGCGGAACCGCCGCTGCAATGAATGGTGAGCATCTGGACATCCAGTCGCGTCGCGGCGGCAACGGCCTTGGCGACCGTGTTGGGGATGTCGTGGAACTTGAGGTCGAGGAAGACCCTGGCTCCGGTGGCCCGCAGTTCACGGACGATGTCGGGACCGGCGGCGACGAACAGTTCCTTTCCCACCTTGAAGGCTCCTACATGGGGGGCGACCGAACGGGCGAGGGTTGCAGCCTGGGCTGCATCGGGAACATCCAGGGCGACGATGATCGGATTGTGCACGCACGGAGGGTGTCCGGTTGCGGCCAATCCGGGCAAGCCGGCTCAACGGCGCCACCAGCGGCGGGTTTCGGTTCCCGTGGACGTGGGAGCCGCGTTCCCGGTGAGGGTTCGGATGAGCAACTGGCTGCGGGAGGCCTCCAGGGCCATTCGGAACTCGTCGTAGCTTTGGAACCGTTCCGCGGGGTCCTTGGACATGGCGCGCACCAGGGCGTCGCTGGTGGGCTGGGTGATTTCCGGGACGCTGTTGATCGGGGGCGTCAGTTCCGTATGAACCTGTGCCGCGACCACCTCCTCAACCGTGGCGGCCTCGAAGGGGACGTGCCCGACAAGGGCGTGGTACAGGGTGCCGGCCAGCGAGTACTCGTCGCTGAGGAAGGTTTCCCCGGTCTGCTGCACCCGTTCCGGCGCGATGTAATAGGGGGTCCCGAACACCGGCGCGTGGTAGTCCTTGTCGGCATCCGCCTTCCGGGCGAGTCCGAAATCCACCAGCTTGGGTTCGCCATCCGCATTGAACAGGATGTTGCCCGGCTTGATGTCGAGGTGCAGCAGGCCCTTTTTCAGGGCGGCGCCGAGGGCGCTGGCCACCTTGATGCCGCAGTCGAGCACGTCGAGTTCAGGCACCCGTTTGAGGGATTCAATCCGGTCGTCGAGGCTCCCGGCGTCCGCCAGCTCCATCACCAGGTACTTGTAGGCGCCCTCCTGATCGAAGGTGTACACATGAATGATGTTGGTGTGGTTGAGCTGGGCGCAGGCGCGGGCCTCCGCGGCGAAGGCGTTGACGGCATCCTCATCGTTGACGAGTTCCTGCTTCATCAACTTGACCGCCACCTCGCGGCCGAGGGTCTTGTCCCAGGCGCGATAGACGGTGCCCATGCCGCCGGAGGCGATCACCGACCGGAGCTCAAACTGCCGAAGGTCCATCGGCATCATGATGCTGGCGCCGCACTTGGCGCAGTTGGTGGACTCCAGCGGAGCCAGGCTCCCCGGGATGAACACCCGCGCCCCACACTGAGGGCAGGTGACCATCTTCAACGATTTGCTCGCGGTGGACATCGGGCGGCTCCGGAAGGTAACGAGGTCCGCGACGGGGACAAGCGCAGGGTGCAGGCTTTCCACGAATTCCCGTTAAGCCCAACCTTGACGGGTGACGCGGAATCCATCCTGGACACCGGTTCCCGATTTCCCCCGACTGTTTCGTCCGGACCCGTACCGATTCGAGTTTGCGATTCGAACCTCGGCGGAACCGTGGTTTCAACTCGGTCCCGGAGACGATCCCGCGTTGAAGGAGCGGCGACGTCTGCTGGAGGTCTTTCCATCCCGACACGCCCCCTGGCTTGCCGGGGCGGATCCGGTGCTCCAGGGATTGATGCGCTGGTTCCGGGATCCCATCCCAGGGTTGGCTGGCGGGGAAGGTGCCTCAATGGCCCGGGAACTGGGCGCACAATGGCGACCCGACTATGTCCTCCTCCGAAAAGACCGGGAGGGGGAGCACCGGATGGTGGGAGGATGCGTGTGCGATCCGTCTTCATGGGACCCCGCAGAAAAACTGGGTAAGTCGGTCGCCGAGATTCATTCGCCGGTTCCGACCCTGAATGACCGGCTGGGTCCGCGAATCCGGACCCTTCTCGAGCGGCTTCCGGCGGCCGGCCTGCTGGCCCGAGAGAACTGGGGGCTGTCGGCGGTTCCTGATCGGAACCTCCATCCGGCACTTCAGTGTCCCCGCCTGACCGCGGATGCCGATCCGGACCGGACCTGGCTGAGGGTGGAACACCAGGCGTTCCGTGCGGTTCCGGAGGCGGATGGAATTGTTTTTGTCATCTGGCTCACGGTGCATCCCCTCCGGGAGGTGCTCGCGGTTCCCGGAGTTGCGCCCCTGCTTTGCCGGGCGTTGGAGTCCATGCCGGAGTCCATCGCGGTCTACAAGGGATTGGCGGTGGCCCGGACGCCATTGCTGGAACGGATCCGGGCGATGGTTCCGGATTCCGTCCCGGACAGCCGCACGCTAGGATCCGCGCATGCCCAGCTTTGACATTGTCTCGCAGGTCAACTCGATGGAGGTCGAGAACGCGGTGAATCAGGCCCGGAAGGAACTCGCGACCCGGTTCGACTTCAAGGACAGCGGTGCGGAGATCGTCCTGGCGAAGAACGAGGTGCAGTTGAAGGCCGGGGATGCCTTCAAGATGCGCCAGTTGGCGGAGTTGGTGGTGGGCAGGCTGGCGAAGCGGGGCATCAGCCTCAAGAACGTCGACCAGGGGGAGGCCGAACTCTCCCCGCTGGGACATGCCCGGCAGGTGATCAGGATCAAGCAGGGCATCGACGGTCCCGCCGCCAAGCAGATTTCCCAGTTCATCCGGCAGGGTGGCTTCAAGGTGACCGCTGCGATCCAGGGCGAGGAAGTCCGCGTCACCGGAAAGAGCCGCGACGAACTCCAAGCCGTCATCGCCGCCGTCAAGGACGGCGATTGGCCGGTGGCGGTCAGCTTCGTCAATTTCCGGGACTGAACATCGGCGGGCCGCGTGGCCGGGTCGGCGACCCATGACCCGTAACCGACCCCCGCACGCCTGTTGCCGTGGCGGGTCGTCACTGTAGTGTGTCCCCGTGGTTTACGACCCTTCCTTGGATGCCCTCCTGCAAAAGGTGTGGGACGGCGGGCGCATCACGCCGTTGGAGGCGGAGCGCTTGTACGCGCTGCCGCTGGAGTCCCTGGGAGCGCTCGCCGATCGGCGCCGGCAGTTGATGCGCGCCGCGGCCCACGGGGGACGCGGAAACGAAATCGTCACCTACATCGTCGACCGCAACGTCAACTACACCAACGTCTGCAACGTTTACTGCAAGTTTTGCGCGTTCTGGCGGACGGAGAAGGACGCGGATTCCTACGTCATCTCCCAGGACGAAATGGATCGAAAGATTGAGGAGACGCTGGCTTTGGGCGGCACCCAGATTCTCATGCAGGGCGGTCATCACCCCAGGTTGACGAAGCAGTGGTACCTCGACCTGCTGCGGCACATCCGGACCCGGTTTCCCACGGTCAATGTCCACGGATTCAGTCCGAGCGAGTTCATCCATTTTCAGGAGGTCTTTCAGGAACCGGTGGAATCGCTGCTGCGGGAGTTTGCTGCCGCGGGCCTGGGATCCCTGCCGGGGGGGGGTGGCGAGATCCTGGTGGATCGGGTCCGGGACCGCATCTCGCCGTTGAAGGCCAACACGGCCCAGTGGATGGGCGTGATGGACACGGCTCATGCGCTGGGGTTGGCGAGTTCCGTCACGATGATGTTCGGTCATGTCGAGACGCCTGCCGACCGAATCGAACATCTGGAGGTGGTGCGGTCCCAACAGGACCGTTCGCTGGCCCGGCTGCCCGGGACCGCCCTGCAGGTTCCGGAATCCGCCGGCAGTCTTCCGTCTCCCATGCAACTGGCCGCCGCCTATTCCCGGGCGCTTGAGGAGGGAAGGCTGGGCGGGGGTGCCTTCACGGCATTCATCTGCTGGACGTTTCAGCCGGAGAATACCGTGTTGAAGGCCGCGACGGTGGGTGCGCACGAGTATCTCAAGACCCAGGCGTTGAGCCGCATCTATCTGGACAACGTTCCGAGCGTCCAGAGTTCCTGGGTGACCCAGGGGCCCGAAGTGGGGCAGGTCGCCCTGAAGTATGGGGCCAATGACCTCGGAAGCATCATGATTGAGGAGAATGTTGTCAGCGCCGCAGGGACGACCTTCCGAATGGGCGTTGCGGACATGCAGCGGCTCATCACCGAGCTGGGCTATGAAGCCCGTCAGCGCGACAACGGCTACCGTCTATTGGCGTCGTCCGCTTCGGCGCCTCCCCGGGCCGCGTGACGGCGCGCGAGACGGTTCAGGACCTGGGTGATGGTCCTTCCCGGATCTCCCGCGCTGGCGACGCGTTCGAGGGAACCTGTGGGGACTTCCATCGGGGGCGAGTACCTGCCCAGAAGCATGGGCAAGTCGTCATGACGAGCATCGGAGATCACCCGGGATTCGTGGCCGCGTTGGAGCAGCCGTTGCCTGAGGGCGTGGGAACTGGCGCCCAGTTCCACGAAACAGCAGTCGATCCGGAGTGTTCGACACAGGTTCCCCAAGGCGGTGCGCTGAGCCGGATCTCCAAAGGTGGCGTCCAGCAGGATGGAATGTCCCCGGCGGACGGCCGTCGCCGCAATCGTTCGGATCTTCCGGTAGGTGGCCCGGGTGCGGGCCGCGGAGTAGAGGCGGCGGCGGGCGGCTTCATCGGGGCGTGAATGGAGGGGAATCCCCGCGGCCGCTTTGCGGAGCTGATCCGAGGACGCCACCGGCCAACCCAATTCGGCCGCGAGACCCTGGGCGATCGTGCTCTTGCCCGAACCCGGAGGACCCATGACGACGAGGATCATCGGACGTGAGCCTGCCACTGCGTAACCGAGAGCGAGACGGAAGTATTTCCGGGCCCGACGGGCGCTGACCTGTCGTTCCGCGGGGGCGGCGGCGTGGGCGATGCTGTGCAGGCTTTCGACTTTTCCTCGGACGAAGGCCCGGTAGCACTTGTAGAAATCGGCGAGCCTGGGGAGTTCGGGATCCTTCAGTTGTCGGGACGCCGCGAGGATGACCTGTCGGGCGAGGTCCGGACGTTGATGGAAGTCCAGATCCATGGCGAGAAACGCGATATCGCTGGCGACATCCAGACGGCGGAACCGGTCATTGAACTCGATGCAATCATAGATCTGGAGCGCCCCCGGCGTGAGGTGGATGTGTTCCAGGTGCAGGTCACCGTGGCCGTCCACGATTCTTCCGGTTCGGATCCTCCGGGCGAACAGTCCTGCGAGGGCGGACTCGCTGGAATGCGTGTAGGCGCGAATCGCACTCCAGGAGGCGTGGGAGAGGGTGGTTCCGAGAAAGCCCCTTGTTTGACGGAAGTTTTCACGGGTCGCGGTTCGGAGGCTGCCGATTCGGCCGGACCGGATGCGGGAAGGCGACCCGATCCGGGCCCGGTAGAAGGCGGTGAGTCGGCGGACCACGCGGGCAAGATCACCGGATCGGAGTTGGCCTCGGTCCACCTTCCGGTCGAGGAATCCCGAGGACGGCATGAGTCGCATGCGCAGGGCGTATTCGACCGCGGTGCCCTCGCCACCGAAGTGAAGTTCGTGCGGGTCCCGGCGAATGGGAACGACGTCGAGATAGAGGTCCTGGGTGAGTCGTTGGTTTAGGCGGAGCTCCCGCTCGAGGAAATGGCGTCGGCGGGCGAGTGTGGAGAAATCGAGGAACCCGAGATTCACGGCCTTCTTCACCTTGTAGACGTAGGGCGGTGCAAAGAAGACGAAGGCGGAATGGGTTTGAACCATCCGGACGGATCGCGGCCGATGCGGATACGACGCGGGGTTTGTCAGGAACGGCAGAAGGCGTTCCTGGGCTGTCCCCGGAGGCCGTCGGGAATCGCGGGACTGCGAGCGAATGGAACGTCGCGAAGGGGTCATCGTGGGACCATGGGGAGGGTCACCGGGCGGAATGCCGGTGGCACGAACTTTCTGAGGCCACACCTGCGAGGTCTCCTCCGTTGTTGTACGTTCTTTTCCGGGAACGCACTGTTCGCGGCCTCAACAGTGATGTCGACTTCTCCTGCCACGGCGTCCGCGCCAGTCCGGGATTCCTGGGTTGCCGCTTTGGAAGCGCGTTCCCGATGGGTGCCGTGGATCCTATTCGTTCTCGGACTCCTCGCCCTGGCGCCGTCGATCGGATCCGAGACGAGTCTGACGGGATCGGATGAGTACACCCTGTCCCTGCGTACCCCGATGGAGATGCTGGAGCGCGGGGACTGGCTCACGCCCTGGGTGAACGGGGAACCCCGGCTTCGGAAGCCCCCGCTGCTCTATTGGCTCACCCTCGCCAACTACCAGGTTTTCGGCGTCGGATTGATCGCAGCCCGGATTTGGGGCGTCCTCGCGGGGGCCGGACTCGCCGTCGGCGCCTGTCTCCTGGAGCGGGAGTTGTATCGAACCTCCGGGTTCCTGGCGGGATTGCTGACGTTGAGTTGCCTCGGAGTCGCCGCCCAGGCCCGGATGGCGATGCTGGACCTTCCGCTGGGACTCCTGGTGTCACTCGCGATTCTCCAGGGGATCCGATGGGTTCGGACCCAGCGCCTTTCCGACGCCTTGCTGGCAGCCGTCTGGCTGGGGTTGTCCTTCCTGATGAAGGGACCCGTGGGGATCTTTTTCTTTGCCGCGGGGGCGGCGGCCGCCGCCTTGAGTTTCCCCGTGGGTCCCGCGCTCCGCCGAAGTGGGGTGCATTGGTTCTGGGCCCTGCTGTTGCTCCTGGCCATCATGGTTCCGTGGCCGCTCGCGATGCAGCGGCTCTGGGCGGACCGGTTCGTCAGGATCGTGGGCGAGGAACTGGCGGCCCGGGACTTTGGGGGATGGCATGGCAAGTCCCCGCTGTCCGCATTGGGAGGCGCCCTGGGCCTGATCGCCCCGTGGACTCCGTTCGTGGTCGGCGCGGTCTGGCAGTATTTTCGCACCCCGAAGGCGGAACGGGATCCCCGGCAACGGTGGCTCATCCTGGCGTTCCTGTTCTCCGTGCTGCCGTTCTTTTTCATGCGCGCCTTTGAGCGCTACATGCTGGCGGTTGTGCCCGTCCAGGCCGTCCTGGGCGCCCGTTGGATCTCCCAACAGGGTCCGTGGCGACCCGGGGCCCTGCGGCTTTCGGCCGTGGTCCTCTCGGTGGTCATGGTTGCCGGCAGCGGTGCCGCGATTTGGTTTCGCCTCGGCCTCTGGGCGCCCTTGTGTGTGCTGGGGATCACCCTGGGAATGCTTTGGGAATCGTTCGGACCCGGCCGTCCGGTCCGGGTGGTCCTGCTCGCGACGGTGCTGTTGACGCTGAGTCTGGGCGCGGTCTATCCGCTGCTCGGATTGAACTATTTGCCGCGGGACATGGAACGCCAGTTTGCCGGTCGGCCGGTGTTCACCTACGAGCTGCTGCAGCCAGCCATGTTGTCCCCCCGCCTCGGTCGAAGCGTCCAACCCTGGAAGCCCGAATTCGTGGAGCGCGACCGTCCGGTCCTCGTGTTTGTGGAGCGTAGCATGATGACGCGATTCGAGGCGGCGATCCGGGATTCAGGACTGACCGTGAAGGAAGAGAGCCGCTTCAAGACGTTCTGGTCGCGGAAGACCTGGGTGCGGTTCGCGCGCGAGGACGCGACGGGTGCGGATTGGATGGAGGCCGTACGCGCCCGTTCCCTGGATCGGCTTCAGACCGAGATCGTCCTGTTCGAGGTGACCCGTCCACGCTCGTCATGAAGACCCCTTCGGTCGTGGCCGTGGTGGCGGCGGTTTTGGCGATGGGGCTTCACCTGTGGCCGGGAACGGGGAAGGGAATCCGGGGCAGGACCGTGCCGCCGGCGACCTGGGCCGTGCCGGCGCCCGTCCAGATCCCTGCTGCGCCGGCATTCGTGCGCGAGGAACTCCTGGAGCCGGGACCCGGTGTGGCCAGTGTGCACGTGGCGTCGCTCGCAGAATTCGCGCCCGGCCGTCTGGCTGCCTGCTGGTACGGTGGTTCCAAGGAGGGGGCCCGCGACGTGGGAATCTACCTGACAGTGCGGGACGGGGCCCCGGGGTCCCACTGGTCGCCTCCCACCGCGGTGGTTTTTGCCCAGACTGCCGAGAGGGAACTTCAGCGGTACGTGAAGAAGGTGGGCAATCCGCTCCTGTTCTCCGACGGACAAGGTCAACTCCAGCTTCTGTTCGTCTCGATTGCCGCCGGGGGGTGGTCGGGAAGTTCATTGAACCTCAGGCGGTCTCCCGACGCCGGGAAGACCTGGTCGCCGTCGCGACGCCTGGTCCTGAGTCCCTTCTATAATGTCAGCGAGTTGGTCAAGAACGCGCCCATTCCTGTCGAGGGTGGCGGCTGGTGCGTGCCGATCTACCATGAGATGATCGGCAAGTTTCCCGAACTGCTGTGGCTGGGAGTCCCCGACGCCCTGACAACGGCGGTGCGGTCCCGGCCCTTTGGGGGAAGAACGGCGTTCCAGCCAGCCCTCGTCCCCCTGGGTGCGCGACGTGCGCTCCTTCTGTGCCGGACCGCCGGTGACCGGACGGAGCTCTTCGGGTCCCGTACCGAAGATGGCGGGGTGCATTGGTCTTCGCCGGCACTGGTCGGGTTGCCGAATTCCGGATCCGGGATCGCCGCGATCCGGATGAGCGATGGGCGGATTCTGCTCGCGTTCAACGATACGCAGAGTGGTCGCGACAATCTCCGGTTGGCGGTGTCCGCGGATGAGGGTGTCACGTGGCGCCGGGCGGCCACCGTCGCCTCGGAACCCGGGGCTGACTACTCCTCTCCGTACTTGCTGCAAACCCGGGACGGTCGGTTTCACCTGGTTTTCACCTGGAAGCGCCTCGCCATCCGTCACGTGGAATTCAACACCGCGTGGCTCGATGCCTCGATGAAGGAGGGGACGCCATGACCGGGTTGTGGCTGCTGCAGGGGTTGATGGGCCTGGGCCTCTTTCTCGTGATCCAGGCAGTGAGGCAGGGAGGGCGTCTTCCGGGTCGATCGTCCGCGATCTCCTGGGTCCTGCTGGGTGGCTGTTTGCTGGTCCCGCGAATCCCTGTGGGAGGGCTCAGCCTGGCGCAATGGGTCGCCGGGTTCTCGCCCGGATGCAGCATCCCGCTGCTGGCGGTGGCGGCCCACGCTGCGATTCGAGCCCTGGGAGGGCCCCCGTTGTTCCGTCCCCAGGAACTTCAATCCCTGTGGATCCTCGGTGTGGTGCTGGGGGTGGTTCTTTATCCGGCGTCGCTGGGATGGGGAACCTGGGATCCCTATGCCGAGGGGTGGGGACGCAGTTGGATCTTTTTGGTCCTCGGGGTGGTGGCGGCGGTGTTCCTCCTTCTCGGAGTCCGTTCGGGATATGTCCTTCTGGCCGCAATCCTCGCCTGGCGGCTGGGCGCGTTGGAATCGACGAACTATTGGGACTACCTCGTGGATCCCCAATTCTTTCTAATAGCCCTGATCTGCCTGGCGATGGGGGCGTTCGCGCGCGCCAGGGCCAATCCCGCCGCCGCAGCCGGGAGTGAAGCGAAGAAACCTCTCAATGCGGTGGGGTGAGGAGTTCCCTCAGTTGAACCAACGCCCGGGCGCGATGGCTGATGGAGTTCTTGATGTGCTCTCCCAGTTGGGCGAACGACTCCGTATAACCCTCGGGAACAAACAGGGGATCGTATCCGAACCCGTGGCCACCGGCTGCAGACCGGGTGATCCGTCCCTCGCAGGCGCCTCCGACGCACCGCGTCCGGGCCATTAGTTCATTTTCCGGGGCCCCGGCGATCACCGGGGACAGGGCGAGGACGCATCGAAATCGGGCGATGCGGCGTTCGTCGGGGATCGCGTCAAGGAGGCGCAACAGCTTGGCGTTGTTTTCGCCATCGGGTGAGTTGCCCGGACGTCCGGTCTCCCGCGCTGCGAACCGGGCGGAATGAACTCCAGGAGCGCCATCCAGGGCATCCACTTCGAGGCCGGAGTCATCCGCCAGGACCCAGTGGATGGTGGGAAGGCCGGGAGTCCGGGCCAGGTGCAGGGCCCAGGCCACCGCCTTGATGCGCGCATTGGCCTCAAACGTGGCTCCGGTTTCGTTGGGCTCAATTCCGGAGGGGACATCCCGGGTGGACAACAGGTGCACTCCGGGCCCGAGGTTGTCGCGGATTTCAGCGACTTTGTGGGCGTTTCCGGTGGCCAGGAAGCAGGTGGTCACGGGCGGATTCTCCCGCGGGAGCCGATTCGGATCCAAGGCCAAACTGGGAAACCCGATTTGAACACCTTGCGACTTCCGCTGTCCGTCGGCATACCACTGGCCGCCAACATGACGTCTGTCGCCGATCTCAATGCCACGGTGCAGGAAGCCGGGTCCTTTCTGCAGCCGCTCTACAACGAAATCAACCGATGTGTCGTCGGTCAAAAGTATCTGGTGGAACGCCTGGTCATCGGCCTGCTGGCCAATGGCCACGTCCTGCTGGAGGGTGTGCCCGGACTGGCCAAGACCCTGTCCGTAAAAACCCTCGCCACCGCACTGCATACCCGGTTCAGCCGGATTCAATTCACCCCGGACATGTTGCCCGCGGACGTGGTGGGGACGCAGATCTTCAATCCCCAAACCGGCTCCTTCTCGATTCGGCGCGGACCCGTGTTCGCCAACCTCGTGCTTGCGGACGAGATCAACCGCGCGCCTGCGAAGGTTCAGTCCGCACTCCTGGAGGCCATGCAGGAACGCCAGGTGACCATCGGCGACCAGACCTTTCCGCTGGCGGAGCCCTTTCTGGTGCTGGCCACGCAGAATCCCATCGAACAGGAGGGAACCTACACCCTGCCGGAAGCCCAGGTCGACCGCTTCATGTTGAAGCTCAGGATCGGGTATCCGACCCGGGATGAGGAACGACTCATCCTGGACCTGATGGCGCGCACCAACGGACTGCCGGCGGCGTCCCCGGTGGTGGAGGCTTCCGTCATCCTCAAGGCCCGCCAGGTGATCAACGAGCTCTACGTGGATGACAAGGTGAAGGATTACATCGTGGACATCGTGTGCGCCACGCGGGACCCGGACGCCTACCGAATCGGGGTGAAGGGGTTCATCCAGCTCGGGGCAAGTCCCCGGGCCACGATCGCCCTCACGCTGGCGGCGAAGGCGCACGCCTTCCTGCGCGGACGGGGCTATGTGACCCCCCAGGATGTGAAGAGCATCGGTCTCGACGTGCTGCGGCACCGCGTGACCCTGACCTACGAGGCGGAGGCCGAGGAGAAGACCGCGGAGGACGTGGTGCAGCGGATTCTCGATGAACTGCCGGTGCCTTGAGGTGATTCGCACCCTCCGATGATTCCCAAGGAGCTGCTCAGGAAGATCCGGCAGATTGAGCTGCGGACGCGGCGTCTCGTCGATGAGACGCTGGCGGGGCAGTACCATTCCGCCTTCAAGGGGCAGGGGATGGACTTTGACGAGGTCCGGGAATACCAGCCGGGGGACGAGGTGCGCGCGATCGACTGGAATGTCACGGCGCGGATGAACCATCCGTTCGTGAAGAAGTTCCGGGAGGAACGCGAACAGACCGTCCTGCTGGTGGTGGACCTCAGCGGGTCGGGATTGTTTGGGTCGGGGGACCAGTCCAAGCGGGAGCTGGCGGCCGAGATGGCCTGCGTGCTGGCATTTTCCGCGATCCGGAACCAGGACCGGGTGGGGCTGTTGTTGTTCACGGAGGTGGTCGAGAAGTTCATCCCGCCGCGGAAGGGGCGGCGCCACGTGCTGCGCGTGATCCGGGACATCCTGTACCACCAGCCGAAGTTCCGGGGCACGGCCATGAACAGCGCGCTGGAGTTTGCCCACCGCGTGCTGCCACACCGGGCGATCATCATTGTGCTGTCGGACTTCCTGGGGGAGACGCATCCCAGCCGATCGGCGATTGCCGCACATCTCCGGCAGCGGGCCATTCACAGTGAAACCCTCGGTCGGCTGTCGGCGACCGTCCTCCGGCAGGTGAGCCGTCGTCATGACCTGGTGGCGGTGCAGATCACCGATCCCTATGAGCTGGAGCTTCCCGCCCTGGGGCGCCTTGTGCTGCAGGACGCGGAAACGGGCGAAGTGGTGGAGGTCAACACCGCGGACCTTCGGCGTCGGTCGGCGTTTGCCCTCCGGCAGGGAAAAACCCAGAGGGAACTGGAGCGGGTTTTTCGCCAGGCGAAGGTGGACGCCATCCAGGTGCGCACCGATCAGCCGTACGACCGGGCCTTGCAGCAGTTCTTCGACACGCGGGAGAAACGGAGGCGCCATGGCTAGGACCCCTCCCGGATCTTCCATGGCCGGATTGCTGGCGCTGGCGGTCGGGCATCCACTGCTCGCCGCAACGCTGGCGACCAACGGGGCGACCGTCCCGCAGCAGTTGCACGACATTCGTGGCCCCATCGACATCCGGTCGCCCTGGATGTGGGCCAGGGTGGGGCTGGTGCTCGCCATCGTGGGCGGACTGCTTGCGGCGGCCTGGTGGTGGTGGCGGCGCCGCAGTCCGGCCGCCCATGCGGCATTTGTCGAGTCTCCCGCGGATCGGGCAAGGAAGCGACTGACGGAGGCGATGGATCTGATGCACGATCCGGAGCGGTTCGCCACCCGGGTTTCGGAGGTGGTGCGGACCTATCTGGAGGAGCGATTCGGACTCCGGGCCCCGGAGCGCACCACGGAGGAATTCCTGGCGGAGCTCGCCACCAGTGTGGCGCTGGAGGCGCGCCACAAGGCGCTGCTCGCGGAGTTCCTCACGGAGTGTGATCTGGCGAAGTTTGCCCGCGCCGAGCCCGGTCCCGCGGAGCTGGAGCAGTTGCAGGCATCGGCGTTTCGGCTGGTGGACGAAACGGCGCCCGTGGTGGCATCGACCGACACTCCGGTGGCGGGCGGACGGAGGGAGGCGCCATGAACTTCACCTTTGGCCAGCCGGCCTGGCTGCTCGCCCTGGCTCTGATTCCCCTGCTGGCCTGGCTTCGCGGGCGGAGCGGTCCGGAAAGCGCCTTTGTGTACTCCAGCCTCTCGCTGGTGAAGGGCATCACCGAGCTCCGGCGCAGTCGCGCCGGCGCGGTATTGGCGAATCTCCGCTGGCTCGCGCTGGTGTTCCTGATCGTTGCCCTGGCGCGCCCCCAGGTCACCGGAGGCGAAGCCCCCTTGAGGGCAAGCGGCATCGACATTGCGGTCGCGCTGGACCTGAGCGGGTCGATGATCGCCGAGGATTTCCGGCTTCGCGGTCAACAGGTGAACCGGCTCGCGATTGCGAAGGACACCCTCAAGACCTTCGTGGAGAACCGGCCGTCGGATCGGATCGGGCTGGTGGTGTTTGCGACGGACGCCTACGTCGCGGCGCCGCCGACACTCGATCACGATTTTCTTCGACGGGTCATGGACCGCCTCGAACTCGGGACGATCAACGGTGAACAGACGGCGATCGGGTCCGGTCTGGCCACCGCCGTCAACCGACTGCGGGGCCTGAAATCCAAATCGCGGATTGTCATCCTGATGACGGATGGGCAGAGCAATGCCGGCAAGATTTCGCCGCTGACGGCGGCCGAGGCTGCGGCGGCCCTGGGGGTGAAGGTGTACACCATTGGCGTGGGAACCCGTGGTTTTGCACCGGTGCCGCGGGGGACGGACGCCTTCGGGAGGAAGGTGTATGGACAGATGCAGGTGGACATCGATGAGGACACGCTGCGGAAGATCGCCGAGAAGACGGGCGGAAAATACTATCGGGCGGACAGCACGGAGACCCTGCGCAGGATCTACTCGGAGATCGATTCCCTGGAGAAGACCGAGGCCAAGCTGAACAAGTTCGCCTACGTGGAGGAGATCATGTCGTGGTTTGCGCTGCCGGGGCTGGGGTTCCTGCTGTTGGAGCTGCTGCTGGGGCAGACCGTCTGGAGGAAATTGCCGTGAAGTTGCCCGGGTGGAACCCCAAGGGAATGGTCTCGCGGGCCCGATCCCCGGGCCGCGAAGGATTTCGAGTAGGGATTGGATCCGCCGCGACCGAATGAACTTTGCCTCTCCCCAATACCTGTGGCTTGCCGGAGTGCTGCTGCCGATGGCGGCGTGGTTCCTGTGGTGGACCTGGAAACGCAAGCAGGCCGCGGCGCGGGCCTTCATCCGGTCCCGGTTGTTCGGTGCCCTCACGATCGGGGTGTCGCCCGGTCTCCAAATCACCAAGCGGGTCCTCCTCGGATTGGCGGTCGCCGCGGTGCTGCTCGCCCTGGCGCGTCCGCGATGGGGATATCGTGAGGAGGAAACCACGTCGTCCGGTCTCGATATCATGGTCGTGTTTGACGTCTCGCGTTCCATGCTCGCGACGGACGTCGCCCCCAACCGTCTGGAGAAGGCCAAACGCGCCGTATACGACCTGATCGGTCTGGCCCGGGCCGACCGGATGGGATTGGTGGCCTTTGCCGGGGATTCCTTCCTCCAGGCGCCCTTGACGCTCGATGACGAAGCCTTCCGTCAAACCGTCCAGGGATTGGACACGGACATCATTCCCGTCCAGGGCAGTGACCTGGCGGGCGCACTTCGGGAGGCGGTGGCGGCATTTGGCAAGGACAGCACCGGGGCACGCGCCATTCTGGTCATCACGGACGGTGAGGATCATGAACCCGGGGCCGTGGATGCCGCGAAGGCCGCCTCGCGGGAGGGAATCCGGGTCTTTACCCTGGGCGTGGGCACGGCCGCGGGGGCGGTGCTGCGCATGACCGATCCCTACGGGAATCCGGTGTTCGTCAAGGATGCCGAGGGCAACGCCGTGAAGTCGCAGTTGAATGAAAAGCTTCTTCGGGAGGTGTCGGATGCCGGTGGCGGCTTTTATCTGCCCCTGCAAAACCGCCAGTCCGTCCAGAATCTCTATGATCGGGGACTTGCAAGCCTGCCCCGGAGTGCCGTCAAGGCCGGGCGGACCCGACAGTGGTTCGAGCGGTTCCAGTGGCCGCTGGGACTCGGAATCCTGCTGTTGATTCTGGAGGTGCTGATGCCGGAGCATCGCCGGACGGCCTTGTCGGGGCAGGGCACGACCGGCTTGAACGCTGTCGCGCCGATGCGAAGCTGACGGGGGATTGAACCGTTCGATCCATGAACTTCAACACACCAAACCACCGGTTGGCCGTGGACGCCTTCCGGGAACGCCCAGGACGCGGAGGCGCTGCGCGCAGGCTGGGATGGCGGGTGCGGTGGATCGGCTGGCTGGTGGTCGCCGCGTCCGGGTTGCACGCCGCGGAAGCCCCGAAGGCGCCGGGTTCGTACACGCCGGAGGACGCACTTCAAGCCTATCGCCGGGGCCGGTTCGGGGATTCCCAGAAGGAATACGCCACTCTGGCCCAGGAAAATCCGGACGATGCGCGGCTGCGTTTCAATGCGGGTGCCGCGGCCTATCGGCAGAATGACCTGACCAATGCCGCGAGATGGTTTGAGAGTGTCACGGCGGCACCGGACCTGAAGCTGCAGCAACAGGCCTACTACAACTTGGGAAACACGCGGTACCGGCTGGGTGAGGCGGTTCAGGATCCCAAGGACCGCCAGCGGCTCTGGCAGGAGGCGCTGACCAACTTCACCGCCGCCAGCAAGCTCGGCACGGGGGACACCAATGCGCTGGGAAACCTCGCATTTGTCCGGCGCAAGCTGGAGGAACTTGCGCGCCAGCAGCCGCCCCCTCCCCAGCAGCCGCAGGATCAGGATTCCAACAAGGACGACCAGGATCCGAAGGACAAGGACAACTCAAAGGATTCGCCAAGGTCCAAGGAGGGCAAGTCCCGGAAGTCCGACGACGATCAGCAGAAGAACTCGTCCAACGAAAATCCTGATTCCTCCGGCAAGGATCCGGGAAAGGATTCGGGGAAGGAGTCCAAGGGCAAGGATTCCGGAGACAACGCCTCCAGCGCTTCGAATCCTGACTCGGAGAAGTCCGAGGCGGATTCCCGGGAGCCTTCCGAAAAGAATTCCGGAGAGGGGGATTCGCGGGAGGGAAAGGAAGCCGCGGGCAAACGGGGAGAACAGAACGCCGCCGAGGAGGGGCACGGCGAGGGCGCGGCCCAAAGGGCGGAAGGGGACCCGAAGAATGGGGAGATGACGGCGGCGCAGGCCGCACGGCTTCTCGAGGGGCAGAAGGGGGATGAAAAAGCCCTCATGCTCCGGTCGCCGGGAGGAAAGAACCCTGCGGAACGCGCGTCGCGCGTTCGGAAGCCCTGGTGAGGAGATCGCGAGACGTGGACGACGCCATGGGACGGTTTTTTCAATGGATGCTGACGGGACTCGGGCGGGCGAGGATTCTGGCGGGACTGTTGTGCATGGTCGGAGGGGTCGCCGCCCCGTCCTTTACCGCGGAACTGGACCCCGATCAGATCGCGGTCGGAGACTTTGCCACGCTGAAGCTGGCGTTCACGGATCTGGGGGATGTCGTGGCACCGCCTCCGCCGGTCGTTCCCAATGCCTCCGTGACGTACCGGGGATCCTCACGTCAGTTCTCGATCGTCAATTTCAGCCGGTCCTCCACCGTCATCCATGAGTATGCGATCTCCCCGAAAACCCAGGGCACGGCAACCATTCCCGCCATCACGGTGGAAGTGGACGGAAGGAAGTACACCAGCGAACCGGTGGTCCTGCGGGTGGGGGCGGGGCGCGACCTGTCCAGCATTGGATTCCTGAAGCTTTCCGTTCCCCGGACCAACGTCTACGTCGGGGAAACATTTCCGGTCGAAGTCCGATTCTACTTCCGGATTCAACCCGCGCAGCAGGCGCCTCCGACGATCACCATGGAGGGTTTTCTCAAGGGGCGGCAGCATTTGGACAGTCTTCCGCCGGAGTCCATCAACGGACACGACCATGCGGTCGCCCGCTGGACGCTGGCGGTCACGGCCGTCAAGCCCGGGGACTTTGAGATCGGTCCGGCTGAACTTCAGACCGTGTATCGCTACGAGTCGCGCCGGGGATTCTTTGGGGGCTACGAGTCGCGGCAGCTCACCTTTACCAGTGATCCCCTGCATCTCCGGGTCCTCTCACCGCCCGCAGCGGGGCGACCGGCGACGTTCGACGGTGCGGTGGGACGCTTTCGCGTGGACGTCTCCGCGTCACCGACCAATGTAACGGTCGGGGATCCGGTCACCGTGCGGGTCAGGATCGCGGGCAGGGGCAACTTTGATGGGCTGGCGCTCCCCGCGCTTCCGCCCAACTCCGGATTCCAATCCTACCCCGGAACGAATTCCTTCGTGGAGGCGAAGGATGATCCCCTCGGATTGAGCGGTACCAAGAGTTTTGAGGTGGTTCTCGTTCCTGAGCAGTCTGGATTGCAACGTCTCCGCTGGCCGGTGATCACCTCCTGGGATCCGGTGGATCGGAAGTATGTGACGGAGGAGGGACGTCCGTTGACGATCCAGGTGCGTCCGGGTGCGGGAGGACAGGCGCAGCCGACCGGGAGCAACGTCGTGGCGGCCTCGGCGTCGCCCGCGTCCCGGACCGGGCCGGTCCCGGGTGACCTGGCCCTCAAGACCGAATTGGGGCGTCTGCGTCGGGTTTCCGGTTCCGTGGTGATGGACGGAGGATTCTGGGTTGCCTTTGGGATGCCGTTGCTGGCCTACGCGGTCGTGGCGGGTGGGATCCGTTGGCGTCGTCGCCGGCGGGAGGATCCGGCGGTGGCGCAGGGACTCCGACTTCGACATGCCGTCTCCGAGGCGCTGGCGGGCCTCGCCCTCCACGCGCAATCCGGTCGGAGCCCGGAATTCTTCACCGCGCTCCATTCGGCTCTGCAGGGGCAGCTCGCCCTGGTTCTTGGCGGGGCGGCGGGGAGTTACACCGAGGATGTGATTGACGGGAAACTGGCCTCCCGGGGGCTGGATTCCGAGAATGCCGAGCGTCTCCGTTCGCTGTTTTCCGCCATCGCCCAGGCCCGATTCGCGCCGGGCACGACGCCGGGGGAATTGTCCGAACGGGCCGCGGATGCGGAACAGGTGATCCAGGCTCTTCGACGGTTGGAGGGGGCGGTATGAGGCGTCCGGGGCGGAGTTTGCGGGGCTTCCAATGGATCGCGGTTGCGCTCCTGATCGGGATGCTGCATTGCCTCGCGGCGGAAACGGGCGGCTTTGAGGCGGCCAATCGCCTTGCCGCCGAGGGGAAGTTTGCGGAGGGCGCCGCGGCCTACGATGTCCTTGCCGCCGGAGGGCGCACGTCTCCGGCCCTGGAATTCAATCGTGCCCAGGCCCGCTTCAAGGCGGGGCAACCGGGGCGGGCTTGGGCTCATTTGCTGACGGCGGACCGACTGTCTCCCCGCGACGGAACCCTTCGGATGGCGGCGGAGCAAATGGCGCCCCGGATTCCGGCGGGTGCCACGGCTTTGTCCGGGGCGGATCATTGGATCCATCTCCTGACGTTGAACGAATGGGCCGTTCTTGCCCTGCTCAGCATGTGGATCTGGGGCATCCTGGCGGTGGGGGGATTGCTGTCGCCGACCTGGCGGTTGAAGTTGCGGAAGGCGGTCTGGATCAGCGGATCGCTGGTGGCTGTCTTCACCCTGCTGCTTTCCGGTGCCCTGTGGAGCCGCTGGCGAAATCCGGACACCGTGGTTCTCCAGGGGGACACGGCCATTCGGGTGAGTCCGCTGGACGAGGCACGCACGGCTTTTTCCATGCAGGAGGGTGCGGAGCTGCGAAGCCGTGGAACCCGTGGGGACTGGGTGTTGGTGGAGGAACCGGTGTCGAGGCGCACCGGATGGGCGAAGCGCGGCGAGGTTGCGGTGCTTCCCTTCCGATAGGTGCGGGTTTGCTTGAGCCTCGGGTGGAACCTCAGCCAGCCCGCGGGACTTTGGAGGCAGGGAAAGGTTGACCGCGTCCACCCGGGGTTCGCATTCTGCGGAACCATGTTTTCCCCCGTTCGGATTTCGGATCGTGTATGCCTGTGGGCGGTGTTGACGGCCGCCGTGTGGATGGGCACCGGATGCCAGTCGGCCCGGGTTTCAGGGGGTTCGGGAACGGGAGTTTCCGTGGTGGATACCAATGGAGTGGTCCGGGTGGCGCTCAACGGCCAGCCCTTCACCGAGTATCGATATGCCGGTGTGTCCCGCCCCTTCCTTTACCCGATTCTGGGTCCGGACGGAGAACACTTCACGCGACGCTGGCCCCAGGAGGATGTGGGAGGGGAGGAGAAGGATCATCCGCATCACCGGGGACTGTGGTGGGCCCATGGGGACGCCAATGGAGTGGATTTCTGGAGTGAACAGAAGGGCGCCGGCAAGACGGTTCATGAATCGTTTGCCGTGCTGAAGTCCGGCCGCGATGAAGGGATCATTTCCGCCCGCAATCGGTGGGTGGCGCCGGATGGACATGTGGTGGCCACCGACTTGAGAACCCTTCGGTTCCACACCCCGAATGGTGCGGACCGGACGGTGGACTTCGAGATCACGGTTACGGCGAGCCATGGCGGCCTGACCCTCGGCGACACCAAGGAGGGGACCATGGCCATCCGCCTCGCCGAGTCGATGCGCCTGACCCAGCCCAAGGGGGTCGCCGGGCAGGGCCATATCGTGAACTCCTCCGGGCTCCGCGATGGCGATACGTGGGGCAAGCGGGCCATGTGGTGCGATTACTACGGTCCCGTTGGAGGAAGGACGGTGGGCGTTGCCCTCTTTGATCACCCCGGCAATCCCCGCTATCCCACCTGGTGGCATGTGCGGGATTATGGGTTGTTTGCCGCGAATCCCTTTGGAGTCCACGACTTCGAGAAGAAGGAGAAGGGTGCGGGCAATCTGGTGATTCCCGCGGGCAGGAGCGTGACCTTTCGATATCGCTTCATCTTCCATCCGGGAGACACCGCGTCTGCGGCGGTGGCACGCCAGTTCGATGCGTGGCTCAAAACCGCCCGGTAGTTCGATGGCTCGCCGTGGACGTGGATTGGATCGGGATGGGGCGGGGTGTTTCTTTCATGAACGGGCGGTGAATCGTCTTGTCCCGTGAAGCGTCCTTTGGTCTGTTGACCGTGTTCCCATGAAAACGAATCGCCGCGATTTCCTTCGTCACTCCGCCCTCGCCGGTGCCGCCCTCGCCGCTCCCGGCAGCCTGGTGTCCTCCCTGGGGGCTACGGCTCCCGGATCCGTCCTCGGCGCCAATGGCGACATCCGGGTGGCCGTCGTGGGCTTCAACGGACGGGGCATGGACCACATCCAGGGGTTTCAAAAAGTCCCGGGAGTCCGGCTCGTGGCCTTGTGCGATGTGGACGAGAATGTCCTGCAAAAGGAGGCCAAGCGTCAGGCGGACAACGGGAATCCGGTGGCGACCTACACGGATGTCCGAAAGCTCCTGGAAAGCCGCGAAATCGACGCCATCTCAACGGCGACTCCGAACCACTGGCATGCGTTGATCAGCATCTGGGCCTGCCAGGCGGGCAAGGATGTCTACGTCGAGAAGCCGGTCTCTCACAACGCCTGGGAGGGACGCCAGATCGTCAACGCGGCCCGGAAGTACAAGCGCATCGTCCAGACCGGAACCCAGAGC
>JAEUHD010000103.1 GCA_016793645.1 Verrucomicrobiales bacterium | reverse complement strand
GGTACCCCTCCCTGGCCATCCGGAAGCAGCAATCCCCGTGAAACCGCGTTCCCTTCATTCAGCGCCGAGAGCAATCGCTGCACCTCCCCGGGATCCTGCCCCTCGGTGTTGTACAGGACCATGTCCCGCCGAAAATGGGCGTAGCCGCCCAGGATCTCGTCCGATCCCTCGCCCGTGTACACCACCTTGAATCCGGCGTCCCGCACGGCCCGGCTGAGCAGATATTTGGAGACGCCGTGCCCGTTCAGGAACAGCGCTTCCGCATGCCACACAGCGTCCGCGAAATGATCGGCGAGGTCTGATTGGTGGATCGGGATCTGGTGAAATTCAGCGCCGGCCTTCTCCGCCATCTCCCGGGCGATGGCGCCCTCGTCATAGGCCGCCTGGTCAAAGGTCAGTGTGAAGGCCTGGATGGGTTCCCGCGTGTGACGCGCCGCCAAACCCAGCACCGCGCAGGAGTCGAGTCCCCCGCTGAGGTAGCATCCCACCGGGACATCCGCCCGCATGCGGAGGCGCACCGCGTCATCCAGGGCGGCACCAAACTCCTCGATGCATTCCCGCTCCGGCCGCGGTCGCTGTGTGAGCTCCGCCGCAGTCGCATAATCGAAATCCCAATACTTCAGGACGCGCAGTCCGCCACGGTTGGCGAGAAGGTAATGACCGGGCGGAATCTGATACACCCCCTGGAACAGGGTCCGATCCGGCAACGGAGCCCCCGTCGCCTGATCGTGAAAGGATTCCGGATCCCAGCGCCCCGGCACCCCAGCGGCGAACAGCGCCTTGACCTCGGAGGCGAGATACAGCGTGTCTCCGTGGACGGCATAGAAGAGGGGCTTGATCCCGAAGCGGTCCCGGGCCGCGAACAGGGTCCGGTTGGCGGCGTCCCACAACACGAGCGCGTACTCGCCGCGAAGCTGATGGAGACACTGGGCACCGGACTCCTCGTAGAGGTGCAGCGCAATTTCACTGTCGGACCGGGTTCGAAACCGGTGGCCGCGTTGCTCCAGGCCAGAGCGGATGTCCTCAAAGCCGTAAAACTCCCCATTCACGACGATCCGCAGGGAGCCATCCTCATTGGCGATCGGCTGATCCCCGCCCTGCAGGTCGATGATGCTCAACCGCGCGTGGCCGAGACCGACCCGCGAATCCGGGGCGACCCATTGTCGGCGGGCATCCGGCCCCCGGTGATGCAGGACCGCGGTCGCCCGCTCCAGGATCGAGGCCGGCAGCGGTTGATCGCGGGAGAAGAAGGCGGCAATTCCACACATGATCCGTTCAGGCAGGCAGCCCCGAGCCAGGTCCTGCACCAGACCGACTCATCCCAAACGGGACGACACGGGACTGGCTCGATCAGGAAGCACTTCGACGCGGGAGACAGGAAATGCGTACCCAAGGCCGCGTGGGGATGCGACGCAATTCGCAGCAACGATCCTCGGCGCACCGGCAAGCGGCCCCCCGGGGAGGGACCGGCTAAGGCGTGCCCGGCACCTCAAGGGCGCGGAGTACCTGTTGCGCCTCCACATTCGAGGGATCCAGACGCAGCGCGCGTTGCACACTGAAGGTCGCCTCCGCCCTCGTCTCCAAAGGGTCCGCATTCCCCCGGGACAATTCCTTCTTCGCCAACCGGGCCCATGCCCGGCCATCCTGCGGCGCGATTCGAACCGCCTCCCGAAGGTCGCCCAACCCGCCCCGCTCCAGCAGAAATTCGACGTGGTCCGGCACCTGCAACGGACTCCCCGGCGACAGCGAACGGGTGCCGGGATCCGCCTCGGCCCATTGCGCGAACCGGGCAAATGCGTCCGAATCCGGGATTGCCGCCACGCGCTCGCGTTCGCGGACCCTCACCGCGAGGGGAACCCGTTCCACGGCCACCCCCGCCCCGAAACGGCGGCCCACCCACGACTCCGCCCAATCGACAAACCATCCCGGAACCGGCACGGCCACCGGCGGGCACTCCCAAATCCGTGCCGCACCGTCCAACGCCCCCGTCACCACCCGGCGTCCATCCGGGCTGAACCGGGCCACGGCCACCTCCCCGCCATGAACCATGGGCTCGGACACCGGCAACCCGGTCGCGGCATCCCACAGTCGGGCGGTGCGGTCCACCGAAATGGTTAGAATCCGGGACCCGTCCGGACCAAACCACGCACCCCGCACGCGGCCCTCATGCCGAATCGAGCCCAACACGGGGCGTCCCGTTTCGGCATCCCAGACATCCACGGTCACCCCGTCGGAAGCGGTCACCACGCGGGCGCCGTCGGGACTGAACCGTGCCATGAGCACGGCATTCTCGTGACGCAGCGGCTCGCCCACGGGTTTCCCGGTCTCCACGTCCCACAGTCGCGCCGTGCGATCCAGGGACGCCGTGACCAACCGTGAGCCGTCCGGACTGAACTCCACCTGGGTCACCGGACGCTCATGCCGCAGGGCAGGCCCCAACCGATTTCCAGTGCGCAACTCCCAAAGGATCGCCGTCCCATCGTCCGACGCGGTCGCCAAGCGCTGGCCGTCCGGACTGAACCGGGCCGCCTGTGCCATGCCCTCCAGCGTCAAGGTGTGCAGAAGCTTCCCGGACGGAACCTCCCAGAGCCGCACGGCGCGGCCGCGGGACACCGTCACCAACCGGCGACCGTCCGGACTGAATTCGGCGGCCGTCACCGCACCCTCGTGCGTCAATGGTGCACCGATCGGAGCCGCCGTGGATGCGTCCCAAAGCCGGGCGGTCTTGTCCCGGGACGCCGTCACCACCCACCGTCCATCCGGACTGAATTCCGCGCCGACCACCGGCCCATCATGGCGAAGGGCCGGTCCCAGCGGACTCGCCGTCCGCGCATCCCAAATCCTCGCCGAGCCGTCCTCCGATGCCGTCACGATCTTCCCACCGTCAGGACTGAACGCCACCGCGTGCACCTCATCCTCCTGCGGCAACGTCGGGACAAACACCTCCCCCACCCGCGCGTTCCAAACCTGGGCGGTTCGGTCGTCGGAAACCGTCATCAACCGGGAACCCTCCGGACTGAACCGCGCCAGATTCACCGTCTGGCCGTGACGCAGGGGTTCCGACACCGGACGCCCGGTCCTCGCATCCCAAATCCGGGCGGTCTTGTCGTCGGACGCCGTCACCACACGGGTTCCATCCGGGCTGAAGACGACGGAACGCACCTTCGCTCCGTGCCGCATGGTTTCGGTCATCGGTGCTCCCGTCCGGATATTCCAAATCCGCGCCGTGCCGTCCTCGGCGGCCGTCGCGAGGCGGAGTCCGTCCGGACTGAACTGAAGGCCGCGGACCCGGTTGCCGAGATGGATCAACTCCCCCACCGGTTTGCCTGTCTCCGTGGACCAGACCCGCACGGTGCCATCCACTCCCGCAATCGCCACGGAGCGTCCGTCGGGACCAAACTCCGAGGTCCAGATTTCGTTGGTCGGTCCCGCCAACCGGACCCGGACCTGTCCTTTCTCGAGATCGACGATGGACCGGTTTTCACCGGTCACGACCAGTCCCAGGGGTCCCAGGGGGGTATATTGGGCGCGGGCGATGAGACCCTCGGTCTTGTAGGATTCTCCGGCGCGAATGCCCGGGCGCGAATCCCAGAATCGGGCCATCCGGTCGGAGACCGTCATCCACTGGCGTCCATCCGGACGGAACCGCGCAAAGCGGACCGGCCCGTCGTGCAGCATCGCCGGCGACAACTCCTCGGCCGTCCTCGTGTCCCAGATCCGCGCGGAATGATCCCCCGAACAGGTCACGAGTCGCTGTCCGTCGGGACTGAACTGCACGGAGCGAACCTCGGCCCCATGGCGCAGCGGACCGGTGACCGGTTCGCCGGTCCTCGAATTCCAAATCCGCGCGGTTCCATCCCACGAGGCCGTGGCCACCCGCGATCCGTCAGGACTGAACTCACCCTCCGAGACCCAGTGGTCATGGCTCATGGGAAGGGAGACCGGCTGGCAGAAGGGTCGCGCCAATCCGGAGACGAACCGGGCGGCGGCGACCACATTGGATGGGTTGACGCGCAGGACCGCTCCCAGGGTCGCGACCGCCTCTTCGGAATGACGGTCGTCGAAGAGTTCCTCGGCGCTTCGGATCTGCATTTGCTGGAGCAGCGCCTCGGCCCGGACTCGTTGCTGAAACTCCCCCTCCGCGGCCTGTTCCGCCTTCCGCAACGCCTCCCCCGTCTGCGTCACCTGCGTGCGGAGTCGTGCGTTGGCAACACTCTCGCGGTCCCTGGCGCGGGTCGCCAGCGTGGCCTGCCAGACACTCGCTGCAATTCCGACGAGCAGCGCCGCAACAATGCCGGCCGTCGCCGCCACCGCGAGGCGGTTTCGCTGCATCGTCTTTCGCAGCCGGTACCCGGTGCTGGGAGGGCGGGCCACGACCGGTTCATTGTCGAGGTATCTCCGGAGGTCCGCGGCCAGTCCGTTCGCCGTCTCGTACCGGCGGGTCCGGTCCTTCTCCAGACACTTCATCACGATCCAGTCGAGATCCCCCCGAAGTTCCGCGAGGGTCTCCTTCAACTGTCCCCGACGCCGCTCCAGGTTCCGGGCCTCCGACTCGGTCGCCGGGACAAGGGCAGGCGTTCCCCGGGTGCGGCGCCAGCCGCCCACACCGAGCGTTTCCACCAGACGCGTGCTGGGTCGCTGGGGTTCCACTTCCTGAATGGTCCGGCGGATGACATCCAGTCCGGACTTCGCCAGTTCCCGCGCGTCAAAGGGGGTTCGTCCGGTCAGGAGCTCATAGAGCAGGACGCCGAGGCTGTAGATGTCGCTGCGGGTATCGACATCGAGTCCGCTGACCGCCGCCTGCTCCGGACTCATGTACGCCGGGGTTCCGATGAATTGTTCGTACGCGGTGAAGAGGGTCTGGTCGGTCAGCCGCCCCTCGGTTGCCTTGGCGATGCCGAAATCGATCACCTTCGGCACGGCCGTCCCATCGTGCATCGTCACCAGCACGTTGGACGGCTTGATGTCCCGATGAACAACGCCCTTCTGGTGGGCGTGCTGGATGGCGTGGCACACCAGGATGAAGAGCTGGAGCCGTTCGCGCGTGGAGAGTTCGTGCTCGTCACAATGGCGGGTGATCGGAATGCCCTTCACCAACTCCATCACGAAGTAGGGACGTCCCGAGGCGGTGGCGCCGGCGTCCAGCACCCGGGCAATATTGGGATGGTCCATCATCGCCAGTGCCTGCCGCTCGGCGTCAAACCGGGCGACCACCGACCGGGTGTCCATGCCCAGCTTGATCACCTTGAGGGCGACCCGGCGGCGAACGGGTTCCTCCTGCTCCGCCATGAACACGGTGCCGCATCCCCCCTCCCCGATTTCCTGCAGCAGCTTGTACCGGTCGATGCGGTCCCCCGGCCCTTCGCCGAGCCGCTCCGCCATCCTCGGACCTTCCAGGGTTCTCCGGGAGGGTTCAGCCCTCCCGCCCGCGGGTCCCGGCGGGTCGTCCAGGACCGTCTCCTCCCCGGGACGATCATTGATCCGGTCCAAAAGGCGCCGGCGGAGCCCGTCATCGCCCCGGCACACGCCCTCCAAAAACGCCAGGCGGTCGGGTCCTCGTTTGGAGAGGACCAGTTCCACAAGGCGATCCTCGGAAGCTGGGGATTCCATGGGGTCTGAATGCCTGGGGCTCAGTGCCGGCTTCAGAGTAGGGACGGGGCGGAATTCCGCACTGAGAATCGCCGTACCGGACACGCCCCGGGAAACCCGGGGGAGCGGGCGAAAAACGGATCGCCCGTTTCCTGACAAGCTTCTTCCTCGGCGGTTGCGCTCCCCCGCTCACCCGTCCCGTCCCCGCCGGGCTCCCAGCCTGGGTTCACACTCGCCGATCGGTGGTTTTCCGCGTTCCCTTCCGCCGTTCCTCCCGCTCACCGCCATGAAACGGATCCTCCTCCTCGGCCTCCTGATGCTTGCCACCCCAACCCGGGAGCTCGCAGAGGGGGCCGAACTCCTGTCCGTCCAGCAACTCAGCGGACCGGCCCCCCACTGCGCATTCACCGACCTGATCCGCTGGCGGGACCGCTTCTGGTGCGTCTTCCGCGAAGGCGCCGCACATGTCTCCCCGGACGGTGCCATCCGCATCCTGTCGTCCGCCGACGGTTCCGTCTGGACGCCCGTCGGACGGCTGACTTCGGCGCAGGGGGATCTGCGGGATCCCCATCTGTCCGCCACTCCCGACGGCTCGCTGATGGTGTACGGCGCGGTCGCCCTGCCCCAACCCGGCTCCGCAAAGCATCAATCCCTCGCCTGGTTCACCCCGGATGGGGAACATTGGTCCCAGGAGACGTCCATCGGGGATCCGAACGTCTGGATGTGGAGGGTGGCCTGGCGCGGTCCGGAGGCGCTCGGGGTTGGCTATGACACCGAGGGGGAACGCTTCGTCCGGTTGTATTCCACCCGGGACGGCCGCCGCTTCGAAACGCTCCTCCCCACCCTGTTCTCGGATCCCAACCCCAACGAGTCGGGACTGGCCTACCTCCCGGACGGCACCGCTCTCTGCCTGCTCCGGCGCGACGGCCAGCCGGGGACGGGGAAGCTGGGAGTGTCCCGGCCGCCCTACCGCGACTGGACCTGGAAAGACCTCGGTGTCCGCATCGGCGGCCCCCAACTCCTCCGGCTTCCGGACGGACGGATCGTCGCCGCAGGGCGCCTCTACGATGGAGGTGCCCGGACCGCCCTCGGCTGGCTCGATCCCGAAACGGCCCGCCTTTCCGAATTCCTCAAACTTCCCGGAGGCGGGGACTGCAGCTATCCGGGGCTGGTGTGGCACGACGGCCTTCTCTGGGTCTCGTATTATTCCTCTCACGAGACTGGGACCCGGGTGTACCTCGCCCGGGTCCGGCTGCCGGCGGTCCCCCAGGACCTGCCGTCGTCCCCGAAACTGCCGAGGCCGTAGGGCATCCAGACTATTCAGGTTTTGCGGGGCGGAGGGTGGTGGAGAGGAAGGCCAGCAGCCAGAGTCCGAGGAAGCCCCCGGCCCAGAACAGTCCGGTCTTGAACCAACCGGTCTCCCGTTCGTTTCGGGTGTCAAAGGACACCGTCAATGGCCGGTCCACCTCCGTCTGCAGTACCTGGACGAAGGTGTGCCGCAGTCCGCGGGTGGGGAGGCTGACCCGGAGCGGGGTGACGCGCGATACGGCCACCGCCTGGGCGCGATTCAACTGGACGACCTGCCGCGCCGCCACGTCGGGGTCGTAGGAGGATTCCGGCCGATCCGCGCGATCCAAGGCCATCGGCACGCCGAGCTGGAGGGAATTGTTGGCCGCATAGTCCCGCTGCGCTTGGACCAGGTTGCTGCTTTGCGCCAGGCTGACCGTTTCCTCCAGCACCTGAAGTTCGCGTTTCGCCGTCTCGTCCCGCAATCCGCTGGAGCGAATCAGTCCCCACCGTCCGGCATTGTCAAAGCGCCCGGTGGCGATCTCCTGACGGGCGGCGGCCAGGAGGTCCTCGGCCCGGGATTCCACAGTGGCCAACTGTTCCAGCTCCTGGCGGCGATAGCTGGCCAGGGTGAAGTCCTGTGACACCGGAGCGAGGTCGGCACTCTCGTAGGTCATCGTCCCTCCGAAATCCGAATAGGCATGATCGGGCGGCAGGAATACGTCCCACGTCGCATCCTTGAGGGGTATGTCGAGCCGCGGGGACGCCAATTCCACCCGACCACTGGTGCGCGGAAACCGGCCCGTGCCCACATAGGTCAGCTCAATGGCAACATCCCGGTGATCGCCGCGGGCGCCTTCCAGGGGCAGGAGAAGTTTTCCCTCCCGCTTGGCCGGCCGCACGGGTTCGCCGTCCACGGTGGCGGCCCACACCTGGGCGCCGGGGGGCAGGCTGAGTTCAAGATTCTGGCGACCGTTGTTGCGCACCTTCAGGGTCATTTGGGTCATCGTCTGCCCATCGTCGGCCACCACGGTGCGAAGCCGCGCACTGTCCACCAATGCCTGCAGGACGGCGGCATCACCAAAGCGCTTCACATCGAGGGCCAGCCGCCAGCCGGGCCGCAGGTAGCGGTACGTCAGCACTGCCGGACCGCCACCCGCTTCCGACGCCCAGCCGGGCAGTTCACGGGCATCAATCCTCAGCAGGCTGTCCCCCGCCGGATCCGGAACCAACTGCAGTTGACCCTTCACTGAAAACGCCACCGTGCCCGTCTCCCGCTCCACCCCCAGCGTTTCCAGGCCAGACACCGCGAGGCGGTTGGTTCCCGAGCGGGGCTCCTCCCACTGGATCAACAGTCGGTAGTCGCCGCGGACCTTGTTCTGCAATTCCACCCGCCATTCCACCCCCGCCGCGGTGTTGGTCTGGTCGCGACGCCGCACTCCGGCCCCGGTGATGTCCACGTTGCGCCAGTCGGACGGCACTCGCAGACGGAAATCCTGGACCGGCGCGTTCTGAATCTCATAGCGGACCACCGAGCGTCCGGACGCCAACGATTCCCCCACGGTCACCGATGCCGCCACTTCGGCCCGCACCCAGGAATCCACCGTCTCGGTGGAGACGTCCAGGGCCCAGGACGGCGTCGCTCCTGGGGTGGCCGACAGGAGCTTGAACGCGAGCAGCGCACCCCCGGGAGTCAGACCCGGCATCGTCGCCACTGGAATCTCCGTGAGTCCGCTTCGGGACAGGACCTTGACGCTCACCCCGGGCTCGGCTGCGACCGATACAAACCCGCCCAGGGTATCCACCGCCAGCGGGTGGACCCCGGTCAACGCCAGCGTCGGCGGCAGATTTGTCAGGAGTCGGGTCAGCGTCACGTCCGCGGCCACGGTCCCGAGAGTCCGCTGCTTCAGGGTGAGTTCCAGCGTCGGAATCCCGGCATCGAGGCGTTCGCTCCACGAGGCCATGTCCGCACAGTCCACCCGGTCCACCCGCGCGCCCGGGGGCAGCGCCAAACGCAGCGCGAAGACGCCGGCGCGGCTGATGGAGTAGTCCGCATGCGCGGCCACGGAGACCTGGTCGAATCCCACCCGGAACTGGTTCCGCACCACTGCCTCTAACCGGGGCATCAGCACCTCGGCACGCACCATGAGGTCAAAATCAGGACGCACGAACCGCCAGGCGCTGCCGACCTCCGGGACTTCCACTCCCATCGCCCGGGCGAACTCCGCCGACTCGATGCGCTCCAGTCCGGTGGCGCGCTCCACGGTCAGTCCGAGTTCCTCGCCTCCGCGCACCGCCACCACGCCGGTCACCCGAGTCACGTCCAATGGACGCGGGAGTCCCACCCTCACCGATGCCGGCAGGGAGTCGAGGGCCGTCTCGGTCTCCAGGGTGAAGCGGGCGGTGGCGGCGGACTTGAGCAACTCGACGTTCAATTCGGCCCGATTGGTGTCGGCATAGGTCCAATGGCGAACCTGCTCGCCACTGACCCGGAGCAGTCGCTGGCCGGCCGGCAATCCCACCCGCACGGATCGCAGCTCGCCCTGCGGCGTGGTAAAATCGAGGTGGGAACGCGTCGCCGCGACTCCATTGCCCAACGTGACCAACGCCGCTTCCTGAACGAACACCAGGGAACCGGACTCGCTCGCCCGGCGCAGGCGCGGGGTCCACGCCAGCGCGATGCGGTCCGTTGCGCCCAGGACGGCTTCAATCCGGGTTTGAGGACCCGCGTTGGTTCGGCTGAAGTAAACCGCGCCCGGAAACTCAACGTCGGCATCCGGCTCATCGAGCTGCAGGGAAAGTCGTGAACCCAGGGCGGGCGGGATGCGGAAGTCCAGGGTGCGCCGTCCGACATCACCACCCAGTTTGACCAGGAGGGCAAAACGGACTGCGGACGCTCCGGCGGACGGCAGCAAGACGCCGACGTTCTCCCCTTCCCTCCAGAGGCGGGCGTCCCCCTTGGACGAGGCGAATTCCTGTACTGCGACCTCGCTTCCGAAAAGAGGCACCGTCTGGTTCGTTCCAGCGGAGGCAAACTCGAGCACCGCCTCAATCCGGGCCACCCGTTCATGGGCGGTGCCGGAAAAGGACGCGCTGACCACCGAGACCCGATTGGACCGGGCCGCGGAGTTCACCGACGCCCGGGAATCAGCGACTCCAGAGGCCACGTCCACCTCCGTCGCCTGGGCGCTCGGTGCCGCCATCCACCCCAGCGACGCCGCCAGCAGCAACAGGACCGCCGATGCGCCCGCCTCCGGAGCGGACGGAAACACCGGGGGCGGAGAGGGCGGCCGATTCGCGTCGGAAACCCGGTGGCGCGCGCGGCGGCCGTCGCGATAGCGGGAGGCCAGCCACGCAAGGAACAACAACAGCAGCGTGGGAATCCCGACGATCAGAACCAAATGCAGCGCGCGCCAGGCGATGAAGAGACTGACCGTGGCGGTGAGGGCCAATCCGGCACCCACCGCGATCCAGGCGGTCCCCGGTTCCGGCTTCTGCCACTGCCACCAGACCACGATCAATCCCGTGCCGAAGGCCAGCAACTGCAGCAGGGTGCGGAGGAGAATGAAGGCCTTGGTGGACATGACCGAGAAGCGCACGGTGGGCGGTTCGCCACTCAGGTTGAGTACCCGGGTGAACTGGTAGGCCCGTCCGCTCTTGGGAATCTCGATCTTCAGGGAACGCAATCCGGCCACGGTCGGAATCGCAACGCTCTTCCCAACGACCGCCGCCCCAGCCGCCGCCGGTATCGGCGACGCAGGCGCCAGCTCCTTGGCCTCGGCGAGTTTGTCCCCCAACGCCTTCGGAATCAGGCCATATCGCCGCGCCAATACCGGATCCATCTGGGATACCGAGGCACTCGCGGGCTCGTTGGCCGCCTTCCCCTTTGCTGCCAGCTCCCTGGCCAGCAGTTCATCGAACTGCCGGGAGTTCACCTGTTGAACGCTCCCGTCGGCGAGCAGCACCTCCCGGTTGCCCTCCACGGACGGCCCATAGGCCAGGATTCCTTCGGGCTGCTCCTCAGACTTGCCCGCACCCACCCAAGTGTAGCGTTCTCCAGTGGTGGGGTGGACCAGGATTTTTTCGGTGCTGAGCTGAATCATCATGTCGCCGAAGTCCGCCGGCATCCGCCCTCCATGCTCCCCGGCGTAGATACGCGCCGCGATTCCGACGTTTTTCAGATTATTGACCGAGGAAATGCGGTTGGACTTTGATTTCGCCTTGGCGAGCGCCGGGAGCAGCATGCCCGCCAGGATGAAGAGGATCGCGAATACTGCGAATACCTGCACCAGTCCGTTGAATCCCTTCCGACGCCCCAGCCACCAGAGGGATCCGAGGAAGCCCATCACCACCGTAGTGATGATGAGGGCGGCCCCAAATCGGTGCCACCACCCCGCGTACACCTTCAAGAACTCATCCCAACCATCGCGCAGCCCGTAAGTGGTGCCACGGGCGACGGTCATGTTGCCGCCGAACCCGGAAAGACGACGGGCCGGGGGCGAGTACAACTCCCACTCGGCATAGGTGCCCGGCACATCGGTGCGCGGTGCGACGAATTCCAGTCCGCGCGGCCACGCCCCGCCGAGGCGCCCGAGATCCCCGACCTGCTGGGCGTAGTTGAGATCCACGGCAAAAGTCTGGTCCCGATCCGCGCCCCGCGGCAGCGAGACCAGCACCCAGTCGCCGTCGCGGTCGGCCTTGACCGGTTCCCCGTTGACCGACACGCCCCACAGGGTTGCGCCCGGGGGCAATTGAAAGCGCTGATACTGGCGCTCGTTGTTTTTCACCATGAAGCCCGCTTGGGTGAGCATCTCGCCGCGCGGGGTCAGGACGCTGGTGAGCTGGGCCCGGTCGGTCACCGCATCCAGGACCGCGACCTGCTCATGACGGGTGACGTTGAGGGTGAGCGGATAGTTGGTTCCTTCGTAGCGGTAGGCGTGCAGGACCGGACGGCTGATCAAGACGCGGTCGGTCGGCGCCAGTTCGGTGGGATCGATCACCCGCAGGGGTTCGACCACCGGACCCGGGATGATTTCCAGTCCAGGCGCCGCAGTGACCGCCACCGTCCCGTCCTCCCGTTCCACCTCCAGCGGATGCGCCCCCGCGCCGTCGATCACCGCCTGCTTGGGATCAAACGCATGGTCGTAGGTCACCACCAGCGTGTAGGCTCCCCAGGCCTTGTCCTGCAGCGTCAGCGTCCAGACATCGTCCTGGCGATCCGTCCGGCGGAGATTGGGTCCGGTAAACTCCACATTGCGCCAATGCCGAGGCAACCGAACCCGGAATGCCTGGACTCCCTGATTGACGACCGCAAACCGCAGCGTGGCGCTGCCGCCGACCAATCCGTCCCCGACGGTGATGAGGTTGAACACTTCGGCCACCAGCCGGGGCGCGAGGCGTTCGACGGACAGTCCGATGCGCCAGGAACCGCCATCGGCGCGGAAGGCGAGCTGTTCGTCCCGATGATCCGGCAGCACCCCGACGGGAATCTCCCGCGCGCCATCGACGGTCGCCGTCTTCAGGGTCAACCCGGCCACCGCCCGGGCTCCGACGAAGGTGCTTTCCTTTACCGCACCAGAAACCCGGACGGGAGTGAGTTCGATCCCGGCCGGGGCATTGGTGAACGCCTGTTCGAGCTGGACCATCAGGGTTCGGTCCCCCAGCACCCGTCGTGCAAATCCCAGCCGCAAGACTCCGTTGGTCGCCTTCCAGTCCTCAATCCCCTCGCCCGTCACCTCGGCCACGGTCAGCCCCGGCGGCAGCGCCAACTCCAGCCCGTAAAGCCCGGCGCGGGTCACGTTCAGCGCCAGTTCGTGACGCACCAGCAGGCGGGACTCCTCGAGGGCGGCGCGGACCCGGGCGGCCACCCGAACCTCCGGTTCAACGCGGGTCAGGGAGGCCCGAACGGCGATGGGACGCGCATTGAACCGAAAAGACGCCAACTCGCCCGTGCCGGCATTCACCTGGCGAAGTCCGCCCACTTCGTCGAGGCGCGCCACCACGTCCTCGGCCATCACACTGAAGGTTCCCGTTTCCCGCTGGACTCCCAGCGGCTGGGGTACCGCCAAAGGCGCGACCACCGGGAGTCCGGCGACGGTCTGTTCTGTGGACAGCGTGACCGTCGTGGCCGACTCCACCGGCCGCAGAAACCCGAGTATCAGCGTCGATTGCCCACCGGATTCGGTGACCTGCCAGTCGCGGATCGCATCCCCCACGACCCTGGCCAGCACCTGCCCCGCCGGCAGCAGCACCTTCACCTGCGCGACGCGACCCTGAATGATGTCGTAGTGCAGGGTGGTGGTGTAGCGGATGACCGCCGGAGCCAGTTGCACCACCGTGCGGGTGTCCACGGCCACCAGGGCGTCGAGCGCGGTCTCCGCCATTCGACTCTGCCAGCGAAGCGCCAGACGCGGATCCGCACCCAGCGCGCCGCGAATGACCGGAGGAGCGGTCGAACGCGGGCTGCCCCGCTTTTCTGCGTCCTCCTCCAATACGGTCCCGGAGAGCAATTGAATTTCCGCGCCCACCGGCCCGGTCACCGCCACGCTGGCGATGGCGGCGGGGGGGCCGGTGAAGGTGATTTCGTTCCACGGCTCGGCCCGCGTCACCTTGGCCACCAGTTCAAACTCCAGCGTGTGCGCCCCGGGAGCGCCGGCCACCAGGGTGAAGCGGCGTCCTGAGTTCACGATCCGCCAACCCGCCGGCAGGCGGGGGGTGAGCAGAGCCACGTCACCATCGAACAACACGGCGGACAGCTCGTTGGTGCTGCGGGATTCCACCTCCACGGCCACCTGGAACCGGGCATCGCCCCCCGACACCGAGCCTTCGTATCGGATGGCGCGGAACAGGAGGTTGGTGACCGCTCCCGGAAGTGCGGGCGTCTCGGTCACTTCAGGACGGGGCGGGGCGGTTCCCCGGGAAAGGATCTGCAGTCCATTCAATACCGCCACCCCGCCAGGACCCGGCCCCACTTCAATCACCACCGGTTCGTGGGTGGACACCGCCACATCGCGAAAGACCACGTACTCCCTGCCCTCCACCCAAGGCTGGCCGACTTTCCATCCGAAGGCCCCCGCCGTGGTCAGTGGACCGAACACCGCCGGCCGGGCGCCCTCCGTCCGCAGGCTGAAGACGCTGTTCTGTTCGGGACCCCCATCGGCATCCGCGTGGCCATAGAGAAGAACATGATACCGGCCCGGATCGAGGCCGGTGACCGTCACCACCAGGTTGGATCCGTTGGGCGCGAAAACAAAGGAGTCCATCATCGAGTCCCCGCTGCTGTTACCCCAGACTCCGGGCGCATTGGTCACCGCGACCGCCACCGGGCTGGGCGCGCCGTCGGAGAACCTCAGCGCCTCCATGCGCCCGTTTGGGGCCGGGGCCAGGCCGGGCACATAGCGGGGCGCGTAGTGGCTGTAGGCGTTCCAGACATCATTCGTGCCCAATCCGGCTGCTGCGGGACCCGTCCGAGGGGTGGCTGTTCGCCCCCCGAAGTCCACGTTGATCAGCGACTGGGACCGGACTGCGGGTCCGGCCAGCAGGACCAAGGCGCAGAAAAAACGGACAAGGAAGTGGTTCATGGGAGAAGGCGGCTGGAGCGGGTCAGGCGAAGCGATGTCCGGAAGCGGCCTCCGATCACACGGGTGGGCGGATGATCGCATCCGGTACTAACGTCTCCGACAGGCATTTCCTTAGTTTCGGTCAAACTTCGGAACGCCTACCCGGAGGTACGCAGTTCCCATGCCGGGTAAGGCGCGATAACCGCTCCCCAGTCTGCCCCCCCACCTGGCGCGGTCCGGAGGCCCTCGGAGCGGATTACGTATTATTCATCGCACTCGGACGGCATGGCGGATTATCGTGCCCGGGTCCGACCACCCGAGTCTCCGAAGTTGCCCACGGCATCGCCGGGGCCTCCACGGCTCGGGACAGCGCACCTGAGCCGATGCCATCCTCCGCACCGAGTCCGCACCAACGTCCGCTCGCCTTCGCCCTTCGTCTGGTCGGGCTGGTGTTCGCCATGGAGTTGGTGGTCATGTGGGTCCTGTCGCAGTTCCCAAGCATCAGCGGCTGGCGGGAGTTCCTCCTGGACGCCTCGCTCTTGTCCGCGGGCATTTCCCCGATTCTCTGGGCCTGGCTGCGACGGGCCGAGGGTGCCCGCCGGGAAGCCGAAAGGGCGTTGATGGGGAAGAACGCGGAGCTCACCAAGACGCTCGACCTGCTTCGGGAACGCAACGATGACCTGGAGGCGACCACCCGCCGCTCCGAGCAACTGGCCCGTGACGCACAGGCGGCGGGACGGGCAAAAGCGGAATTCCTGGCCAACATGAGCCACGAGATCCGTACGCCGATGAACGCCGTCATCGGCATGACGGACCTCCTGCTCAATACGCCGCTGACGCCGGTCCAGACGGAGTTCGCCGAAACCATCCGCAACAGCGGCGACGCGCTGCTCGCCCTCATCAATGACATCCTCGACTTCTCCAAGATCGAGTCCGGCGCCCTCCAGTTGGAGGAGGCCCCCTTCAATCTCCGCGAATGCGTCGAAAGCACGCTCGAATTCTCCGCGCTCGCGGCATCGGCCAAGGGACTGGACCTGCTCTATTGGATCGAGGATGACGTTCCCGACCATCTGTCCGGGGACGTGACCCGGGTCCGGCAGATCCTCCTGAACCTCGTCTCCAACGCGGTCAAATTCACCGAACAGGGGGAGGTCATGGTCACCCTCAGCCGCAGGGCGGGAACCGCCCACTCCGGCAACACCTCCCCGGGGGACCAGCTCCACGTTTCCGTTCGGGACAGCGGCATCGGAATCCCCCCGGAGCGGATCCATCAACTGTTCCAGGCATTCAGCCAGGTGGATGCCTCGACCACGCGAAAGTACGGAGGTACCGGGCTGGGACTGGCGATCTGCCAGCGGTTGGTCACCGTCATGGGCGGACGCATCTGGGTCGAATCCACGCCCAACCAGGGATCCGAGTTTCAAATCGAATTCCCGCTCCGACCCGCCGCCGCCGCACCGGCCCCCGTCCCCTCCGGGCCCGCACCCGCACTCTCCGGACGCCGGCTCCTTCTCGTGGACGACAATGCCACCAACCTCCGCATTCTCGCCCTCCAAACCGTCCGCTGGGGACTGGTCCCAACCACCGCATCCTCCGGTCCCGAGGCTCTGGCGGCGCTGGATCGCGGGGAACCCTTCGACGCGGCGATTCTGGACGTCCAGATGCCCGAGATGGACGGCTATACGCTGGCCATGGAGATCCGAAAGCGGAAGACCGCGGCCCAGCTTCCCATCCTCGCCCTCACCTCCATCGGCAGCGACGGAGCCCGTTTCGCCGGACTCGACGTTTCCGCAACCCTCACCAAACCCGCCAAGGCATCCACGCTCTTCAATGCACTGGTGTCCCTCTTCGACGAGGCCGGCCGCGAACCGGTCAGGGTGGGTCCCGCCGCCCCCATCGATGAAGCCATGGGCGTAAAATATCCGCTGCAAATCCTGCTGGCGGAGGACCACCCCACCAACCAGCGGGTGGCGGCGCTGCTGCTCTCAAGGCTCGGCTACGAATGCCACGCCGTATCCAATGGCGAGGAGGCCCTCGAAGCCCTCGGTACACGACGCTTCGACGTCCTCCTACTGGACGTCCAGATGCCCGTGCTCGACGGCTACGAAACCGCGCGCCGGATCACTTCGGACCCCTGGCCCCACCATCGCCCCTGGATCGTCGCCATGACGGCCAACGCCATGCAGGGGGACCGCGAGGCGTGCCTCGCCGCGGGCATGGACGACTACCTGGCGAAACCCATCGGCGCCCGGCAACTGGCCCGCGTGCTCACCTTCGCCGCAGCACAGTTATCCCGGACCCGGGTTTGACCGCCCCCACTTCCCGGGTGGAAGACAGTCCTGGACGAACCTCCAGCCTCCCAGAACCGCACTCAAGGCAGGGTTACTTTGCCTGAAAGAGCAAAAGCCCCACCAGTAAAGCCCGCTCTGAGGGGCGCAAACCATCGCGCTCTGTCGATAATTTCAGAGCCATTTTCCAGAATCCCTCCCAATTCATTGAACGCGAGTCACGCAAACCGGTCTTTCACTTTGAATTGCAAAGCGAATCCATTTCCGGACTCCCGCGCGATGGAACCCGCCCCTGCGGGGTCATCGAATCCCTGCTCCATGCGGAGCCGGCATTTCTGCGGTCCTGGCTGGCCGGGGGAACGGGCCCTTCGATCCCCTTCATGCTCGGAGTCCTGTGGGTCGGCGCCGGACTTTTCGGAGCAGCCGTGGGCTGCTGGCGCTCCGAACAGCAGGCACTGATCACAGCGATCAAGCTTCCCCTGATCCTTTCACTCACCGCCGCCGGCAACTCCGTACTCAACGCCGCCCTCGCCCCTCTGCTCGGACTCAACCTCGGATTCCGCCAAACAACGCTCGCCATCCTCGCAAGCCTCGCGATGGCCGCGATCCTCCTCGGATCCCTGAGCCCCCTGCTGGGCTTCCTCGTCTGGAATCTGCCGGCCATGGAGGGCGGCACGAGCCGCGGTTTTGCCCATGCCCTCCTGCTGCTGTCCACCGTCGCCGCCATCGCCGCCGCCGGACTGGCGGCCAACCTCCGCCTCTTTCGCTTCCTGGTCTTTGCCTCCGGAAGCCGGTCCGTCGCGGTCCGAATCCTGTTCGCCTGGCTCACCGTCAACCTGCTGCTGGGAACCCAGCTCACCTGGATCGCCCGGCCCTTCTTCGGTTCTCCACATCTTCCGGTCCAGTGGCTGCGAGCCGATGCCTTCTCGGGAAACTTTCTTGAAGCGACCGCCTACAGCGTTCGCCGCGTCCTCAACCCCTGACCCACAACCCCTGCATGAACCCCACCGGATCCAACCCAACACCTCCCCCCCTGCCCCCCACGCCCGCCGAACCGGAGCCCCCGGCACCCCTGACCGGGGCGGGCGACCTCATCGAGGCACTGTTGCGGCGCCCGGCATCCGTGCTCCATCACTTCCACCAGTCCCCCGGGGCCAGGACGCTCGTGGGGTTCCTCTTCCTGCTGGCCGTCCTCGCCGCCGGCGCCTACGGCGTGATCGTGGGATCCTTCTCGGGCGGCACGCAACTCTGGGCGGCGCCCCTCAAGATCGCCGGAGGTCTTCTCCTCTGCGGACTCATCTGCCTGCCCAGCCTGTACGTCTTCGCCTGCCTTTCCGGATCCTCCGCGGGCTTCGTGGATGTCGCCGGGATGGTTGCAGGTCTGCTGGCGCTCATGACGCTCCTGCTGGTCAGCTTTTCGCCCGTGGCCTGGGTGTTCTCGCAATCGACGGAATCCGTGGGCGCCATGGGAACGCTCCATCTCGCCTTCTGGATCGTGGCGACCTATTTCGGTGCGCGCTTCATGTACCGGGGGATGGTGCGCCTCGGGGCGCGCGGCGAGGGCGCCTTCTACTTCTGGATCTCCCTGTTTGTCGTGGTGTGCCTCCAGATGACCACCGCCCTGCGTCCCCTCGTTGGGAAGGCACCCACCCTGCTCCCCGTCGAGAAGCGGTTCTTCCTCCAGCATTGGCTCGAACAACTCCGCGAGCCTGCCGGCGGGGGCCCCCGGGAACCACGCGGACCGTAGATCACGCCCCCGGAAAGGCGGCGATGAAGGTGGCCCCACGGCCCGGCTCACTCTCACACCGCACCGTTCCCCGCATCCCGCGAAGCGTCTTGGACTGCGGTAGCCCCCTACCGCCTTTCATCCCGGCGGGACGCGTTCAAAGGAATGACACGCCCCATTCGCGAGCCACGCGTCGTTCCAAAGCGTCAGCGGACTGGCGCACTCCAAACCCTGGCGGACACCACAAGCCCCCGCATCCCGCGAAGCGTCTTGGACTGCGGTAGTCCCCTACCGCTTTTCGTCCCGGCGGGACGCGTTCAAAGAAATGACACGCCCCATTCGCGAGCCACGCGCACTTCCCCCGGCTTGCCATCGGGCGTCGGATCCCGAGCATCCACCCATGTTCCCGCGGCGCTTTCCATTGGTCCTTTGGCTTTTCCTCTCATGCCTTGGGATGCAGGACACCTCCCTCGCCGCCGCACCCGTCCGTTTCGAGTCCGTGACGCTCGACACCCCCGGACAACCCGCCGCCTCGGTGCACTTGATGTCGTGTCCGGACGCCCCGGTTCCGGCGCGCCGCCCGGTGATCCTCATGCTGGGATCGCTCACTTCCAATTCGCCACCCGCCTGGAGTACCAACCTGCTTCAGGAGGGCTGGACCCTCTGCGCCTTCTCGGTCGCGTACCCGCCCGATCCTGATCCCGCCCGACGACCGCAATGGCTCGTGTTCGATGAACGCTTCGCGCACAGCTACCCGCTCGCCGCGCAGCGCGCGGTGAAGGATTCGGCACGGGTCGCGGACTATCTCGCGACCCGGTCCGATGTGGATCCCGCGAAGCTCGGCTGGTTCGGCAGTTCGTCCACCGGGATTCCCGGACTCGCCGTCGCCACCCAGGGTCCGCGCCTCGCCGCCGTGGTCGCGTTCGTCAGCACGGGCGCCTACCAGGTCTGGCTGGACACCTGGAAGCCCAACGGACTTTGGAGCGGCGGCACGAACGGCCTGTGGCCGGAGACCAGGGTGCTGCTGACCTCCGTGGATCCGATCCTCCACGCCACCAACCTCTGGCCCACCGCCACGCTCCTGGTGAACGGCGGCGACGACAAGGTGGTGGACCTCCGCTCCACCCGCGCCTTCGCCGATGCCGCGCGACCCGCCTTCGCCGCGGATCCTGCCCGACTCCGCCTCGTGACCTACGAAGGCTTTAGCCACAACCTGCCCGAGGACGTCGTGCGGGACTACGCCGAACGCTGGTTCCGCCTCTACCTGAACCCGATTCAGTCGCCGCCCGCGCCGCCGGGATCGCCCGCCAATCTCACCGAGTCCGCCCACCGCACCGAGATCAACGCCACGCCCCACTCCGCCGTCGTCGGCGCCACCCCCTCGATCGCCCCATCCATCCCGGTGCCCATCGGCTCGCACCTTGAACTCTTCGCGGATGATCTCCTCGTGGACCGCCTCACCGGATGCACCCTGCGTCTCCACGAACCCACGCCCGCCAACATCGCGCTCCGTTTCGACGCCCCATGGGAGGGTGCCTTCAGCGGATACGTCACTGTGTTTCCCGCGGACGGACGCGTGCGCTGCTATTACCGCGGTCTCCCGGTGGACGGACGGGACGGCTCCAATGACGAGGTCACCTGCTATGCGGAGAGCCCCGATGGAATCAACTTCACCAAGCCGAACCTCGGTCTGTATGAGGTGCGCGGCACCCGCTCCAACAACGTCGTCCTCGCCGGTGCGGCCCCGTACTCCCACAACTTCTCCCCGTTTCCCGACGCCAACCCGGAAGCCCCGGCCAACGAACGATTCAAGGCACTCGCGGGAACCACGGACAGCGGCCTGCACGGCTTCACGTCGCCGGATGGAATCCATTGGCGCCCCATTCGCGACGCAGCCCTGATCACCCGGGGCGCCTTTGATTCGCAAAACGTCGCGTTCTGGTCGGAGCTCGAACACTGCTACGTCGTGTACCTCCGCACCTGGACCGACGGCGACTTCAAGGGCTATCGAACCATCAGCCGCGCGACGTCCACCAACTTCCTCGACTGGACCGATCCCGTGCCCATGACGTTTGGGGACACTCCGGTGGAACATCTTTACACCAGCCAGACCCATCCATACTTCCGGGCGCCGCAACTCTACATCGCCACCCCGATGCGATTCGTCCCCGGACGCAAGGTCCTGACACCGGAACAGGCGAAACTCCTCGGAGTGGATCCCGGTTACGTCAGCGACGCCGCGGAAGCCGTGTTCATGACCAGCCGCGGCGGGACGACGTATTCGCGGCGGTTTCTGGAAGGGTTCATCCGGCCCGGACCCGATCCCGGCAA
>JAEUHD010000097.1 GCA_016793645.1 Verrucomicrobiales bacterium | reverse complement strand
ATGAACTGCGGGGACGAACGGTTGTCGCGACCGAGTTACGGGGCGTGGCTCACCTACGGGCTCGGGACGGAAAATCAGAATCTTCCCGGATTCATTGCCCTGTGTCCCGGGCTTCCTGTTTCCGACGTTTCCAACTGGCGTTCCGCATTCCTGCCCGGGATCTACCAGGGGACGCACATCAATACGAAACAGTCGCGTCCGGACCAGCTCCTCGAAAACATCACCAACGCCGGCGTGTCCCGGGCGACCCAGAGACGTCAGCTCGACTGGCTTGCGGAACTCAACGAGGAGCATCGGCGCCAGCGCGGGGACGATCCGCAACTGGAGGCGCGAATCCAGTCCTTCGAACTCGCCTACCGGATGCAGATGGAGGCCACCGATGCGTTCGACTACGAGCGCGAGCCCGCCCATATCCGGGCGATGTACGGCGACAGCGTCCAGTCCCGCCAGTTGTTGATCGCGCGCCGGCTGATCGAACGCGGGGTGCGGGTCGTGCAGTGTTATCACGGGGATGTCCAGCCCTGGGACAGCCACGACATGATTGCCGACGCCCACCGGCGGCTTGCCGGAGAGGTGGACCAGGGCATCGCCGCCCTGTTGACCGATCTGAAGCAGCGGGGCTTGTTTGAGGACACCCTGGTGATTTGTGGCGGCGAGTTCGGGCGCACGCCGGCCGTGGAAATGCCGGCACCGGGAACCCCGGGGAACGGGAAGGGTCGGGACCACAACCACTGGGGCTTTACGGTCTGGCTCGCAGGAGGCGGCGTGAAGCGGGGCCATGTGCACGGGGCCACGGATGAATTCGGCTTCCGGGCCGTGGACCAGCCGGTGCATGTGCACGACCTGCACGCGACGATGCTCCACCTCCTGGGGTTCGACCACGAACGCCTGACCTACCGCTATGCGGGACGCGATTTCCGGCTCACGGACGTGAGCGGGGAGGTTGTCCGGGGAATCCTCGCCTGAGGCGCGTTCAGCGGTCGCGCTCGAGCAGGTATTTCGCCAGCGCCTCGAGGGCGATAGCGCGCCCCCGGAACGGTTTGAGGGCGCCAAAGGCCCTTGCCGTCAGTCGGGCCGCGATCCTGCGGGACTGGTCGAGGCCCACCAGGCGGGGATAGGTGGCCTTTTGGGCGGCGACATCCTTGCCCGCCGTTTTCCCGAGGGTTTCGGTGGACTGGGTGACATCCAGAATGTCGTCGATCACCTGGAAGGCGAGACCGACATTGTATCCGAAGTCCGTGAGCGCCTGGAGCTGGGTCGGGGTGCAGTTGGCGCTCATGCCCCCGAGGCGGACGGAGCAGCACAGCAGGGCGCTGGTCTTGCGTTCGTGAATGTAGCGGAGTTGCGGGACCGTGAGTTCCTTCCCTTCGCCCTCGAGGTCCGCCACCTGGCCGGCGATCAACTGGAGGGAACCGGAGGCGCGGGCGATTTCAAGCATGAGGTCCCGATGGGAATAGCGGGGCCAGGCGTTGGCCTGGGCGGCGATCTCGAAGGCCTGGGTCAGGAGGGCGTCCCCTGCCAGCACGGCGATGCCTTCGCCATACACCTTGTGGTTGGTGGGCTTTCCCCGACGAAAATCGTCGTTGTCCATGGCGGGCAGATCGTCGTGGATCAGGGAGTAGGTGTGGATGCATTCCACGGCGCAGGCGAGCGGCATGGCCTCGGCGGCCTTCCCACCGCAGGCTTCCGCGGCCGCCAGCAGGAGGGCCGGGCGCATGCGCTTGCCCCCGGCGAAGAGGGAGTAGCGCATGGCGGCGTGGATCGTTGCGGGACGGGCGGTGGCCTTGGGGAGGAATCGGTCCAGGGCCTGATCCACGGCCTTGGAACGCGCGGAGACCCAGGCGGAAAGGTCAAACGGTGCGGATTTGGAAACGGGCATCGGTGGCGAAGTGTAGGGAGCTCCCCGGTCAAAGCTCAAAGGCTTTTGGAGGAACGCCGCGGCATTTAGGCTTTGAGCTTTGCACCGGAGCCTCGGAGGTTTCCGCGGTGAGCAAAAAATCCGCGAAGATTGCCGCGTTGCTGGAGGGGATCCGGGACCGGGGCTGTGATCCCCACTACGCGGGATTTTTTGAATGCTTCAATCGCCAGTGGTTCTTCGAGGCCCACGATGTCCTGGAGGAACTCTGGCTGGCTGGGGGTAAGTCCGGACCCAACTACGCCTTTTACAAGGGACTCATCCAGCTGGCCGGGGCGTTTGTTCATCTGCAGAAGGACCGGCTTCGTCCCGCAGTCGCCCTGTTCAACCTCTCCGAGGCCAACCTGCGAAACTACCCGTCCCCGCATGACCGCCTCGACGTGGCGGCGGTTCTCGATTTGATCCGGACCTGGCGGGGATGGGTGGAGTCCGGAGGCTTCGAAAGCAATCCCCTCAGCAAACATCCCGCGCCGCAACTGGGCTTGCGGGCGGGATGATGTCTTGAGGACGTGTGGAGACGACGGGTGTGTCTTGTTCAGTCCGGCTTGTGGACGCTGTGGCACGCCTTGCAATCCACGGCGGCGCGCCAGACTTCGAGGGAGTCGGGAAGCTTGTCCTGAATGGCGATCGCCGCGCGGTTCAGTTTGGCGGTCTTGAGTTCCCAATCCGCGGCGTCCCCCTTGGGCGCCTTGTTGAGGGCGAGTTGCTGGGTGAGATACACCATCCGCATCTTGTCGGCCTGGGATGCCGTGTTGTCCCCGATGCGGGCCGCCATCGACCCCTTGCCCTTGAACCCTTCGTTCATGATGTCCTCAATCGACATCGAGGGCTTGGTCGAACTGAACGTGGAACAACCGGTGAAGGTGGCGGCGGCCACGACCGCGGCGGGGAGCAGGGCAAGGAGTGTCGGTTTCATGAATGGTTGGAACGGTGTGCTGGCGGGCGGATTGAAGGCGAACGCGCAGCGTGTTGGCAATTGCGAATCGGAATTTGGTGAAGTTTCCGGATTGTTGCCGGGGGCCCATTGACCCCGGACGGTGATCCGAGGACAGACTGGCGGCGTTATGGCAAGCGTGCCGAGTTCCCCAACCCGGTTTCGGGACGCGTTCCTGAACTCGACGGGAATCGTTGCGGAACGTTTTGAGGTGCATTTGTTCCTTCGAAGCGTCCCGCCGCTTCGTAGACCGGTGGCGCGCCTGCTGCTCCTCCTGCGGCCGTCTGTCTTCGAGCGGGACTTCGCCACGTTGCGGGAGGTTGCTCTTGCAACCTCTGCGGATGAAGTCCGGCAGACCGTGGTGGATCTTCGAGGGGGGCCTCTTTATCGGTCGAGCATGATCCGGGACCATCTTGGAATTCGCGCTTCCGGACGAAGGCTCGTGAATATGGCCCGACGGATCCTCAAGGGATCAGGCGCCACCTGAACGCACCGCCGTCCAACCGGGGAGGGGCAGGAAAACACAGGCACCCAGGCGGGCTGCCCCCCGGTCCTGGGCTCCATGGGGGTGGGACGAAACGCAGGGGTGGTATGGAAGTACGTCTGGATTGATCCGCTGGGAAGACGGTCCAAGCGGATTGCACTCTTGGGGGGGCATTGGAGATCCGCGCCCGGGCGCCCCATTTTCAAAAAAAGAGGCCGGGCATTGCTGCCCGGCCTCCTGATTCAACTGTGGGTTCAGGACCTCAGTTTGCGGCGCGATAGAACCGGATCGTCGTCCCCGGAGGAACCGGGTACGGGCTCGTCGCGTTGGGCACGTCGATGAACGCATTCTTCAGGTCATCCGTACCCTGCAGCTTCCCGGTGAAGAAGATCTGCGATCCCTGGATCGAGAT
>JAEUHD010000052.1 GCA_016793645.1 Verrucomicrobiales bacterium | reverse complement strand
ACGCTGGGCAGGGCGGCCTCCATGCCGGCCACCACCACGACGACGTTGGCCTGCTGGATGTCGTCCAGTCGCCGAAACAACCGGTGGATCCCGGCCACACCAACGTCGTGGATCCGGACCACCTCGCCGCCCATGAACTCGGCCGTGACGGCGGCCTCCTCGGCGACCGGGAGGTCGCTGGTGCCCGCGCAGACGACGGCGATTTTCCCATGGCGCGGAGGCATCCGGGCCGGCTCCACCGTGAGGCAGCGCGCCGCCTCATGATGCCGGGTGCGGGGGATGGCCTTGCGGAGGGCCCGGGCGTGGTCGGGCGTGACCCGGGTCACGAGGACCCGTCCGCTGGCGGCCACGATGCGTCGGGCGATGGCGGCGACCTGTGCGGGGGTCTTTCCCGCGCCGAAGATCACCTCCGGACACTCCTTGCGGAGTTCACGATGCAGGTCCACCGCGGCGAATCCGAGGTCCGCGACGGGGGCCGCCTGGAAGGCGCGGAGCACCGCCTCGCGGGAGGTTTCGCCGCGCACCAGGCGGTCGAGCAGTTGGGAAGCTTCGGCAGGGGACACGATTCAACGACGTTTTGTCGCGTCCCGTGTAGCCCGGATTTGCCCCTGGCGCCAGAAGGGAAGGGGGGCGTTCAGTGTTCAGTGTTCAGTGTTCAGTGTTCAGTGTTCAGTGTTCAGTGTTCAGTGTTCAGTGTTCAGTGTTCAGTGTTCAGTCATCGGTCATTGGTCATTGGTCAGTCGTCAGTCGTCGGTCGTCGGTCGTCGGTCGTCGGTCGTCGGTCGTCGGTCGTCGGTCGTCGGTGGTTCGCTGGTTTCTTCTGAACACTGAAAACTGAAAACTGAAAACTTCTTCACGCCATGAACACTGAAAACTTCCCCCTCTTCTTGACTCCCTCCGTCTGCGCCCTGAGTTTGTCGGTGCTGGTTTGTGGGGGGGCGTACTGGTTTCGACCTGTCGAGCCCGCTTGCGACGGCATGCCGAGGACGATCCGTTGGCCTCGTAAATCATCGGGTCAAACATCAACTGCTAACGAAGAGTTGGCTCTCGCGGCCTAATTAAGCCGTGACGTCCGTCTCCGAACACCTGCTACGGGGAACGGACGCCATCAGCAGGCATGGTTGTCGGCGGAGTTCGCGCGTCGGCGACCGAGAAATTTCATGCGAGCTAGGCGGAACCGGTCGCTGTCGGCCCGTTACGGTTCTGTAGAAAACCCCTGGCTGGCTAAGCATGTAGTTCGTTTCAAGTTGGATTGTCAGGGACGGGGGTTCAACTCCCCCCGCCTCCACCATTTTATTTTCCTTTAAATCAATGATTTACGCTTAGTTTTGGTTTTTGGAGTGGATCGTTCGGGACAGATTCGGGACAAACTGGTCCATGATCAGTCGAAAGTCCCGAAAGGCGGAAACTGGCGCTCCGGAGTTCCCCATCTCGGTGAGGCAGGGGAGCGCGGAGGTGAAGATCTACTCGACTCCCTTCACCAAGAAGGGGGAGGAATACCCGCAGTTCACGGTCTCTTACTACCTCGGCAGCAAGCGGATCCGTGATCGGTTCTCGGACTTGGGGAAGGCAAAGGCGGAGGCCCAAGCCGCCGCCATCAAGCTGTCCAACGCGGAACACGAGGCACTGAAGCTGACCGCGGGCGACCGTGCCGCCTACGTGGAGAGCCTCGATTTGCTCCGCCCCCTGGGAATTCCCCTGAATCGTGCCGTTTCCGACTATGTGGCGGCGGTGGCCAAGCTTCCGACCGGGGTATGCCTCGCCGAGGCCATGGCCGAGTACGCCCGACGGCACCCGTCCAGCATGCCGCGGAAGCGGGTCGCCGAGGTGGTGGCGGAAATGATTGAGGACGCAGAGGCTCGGAAACTCAGCCCCGAGCATTTGAACGACATGCACAAGCGCCTGGGGCGGTTTGCAGCGCACTTTGACTGTTCGATAGGGGAGGTGACCCCAGCGATGTTCCGAGACTGGATCCGGGGCCTTCGTCGGGAGGATGGGAAGCCGATGTCGAATCGGACCAAGTTCAACTTCCAGCGCCTCATCGTAAGCCTGTTCCACTTCGCCCGGAGGCAGCGGTACATCCTGCGGGAACTCGCCGATGAACTCGCCGAGTTGGAGGCCCCGAAGCCGGAACCGACCCGGACTGAGATCTTCACCGTCGACGAAATGAACCGCCTGCTGGCGTCGGCGCCCGAGGACATCCTGCCGGCGCTGGCCATCGCCGCGTTCTCCGGCCTGCGGACCGCCGAATTGTCCCGAATGACCTGGGACGCGGTGAAACTGTCCGAGCGGGTCATCGTGGTCGGGGCGGATCGGGCCAAAACGGCCTCCCGGCGAATCGTTCCCATGCCGGACAACCTGGTCGAATGGCTGACGCCCCATGTGCGCTCCGAAGGGCCGGTGAGTCCCTCGCCCAATGACCGCGCCATGAACCATCGGTTCATCCGGGCGGCGTCCCGGGTGGGCGTAAAATGGCGGCACAATGGCCTCCGGCACTCCTTCATCAGCTACCGGCTGGCCCTCTGTGCCGATGCCGCCCGGGTTGCCACGGAGGCCGGGAACTCCCCGAACATGGTCCACCGGCACTACAAGGCTTTGGTGAGCGAAGCCGCGGGCCGGGCCTGGTTCGACCTCCGGCCCCAGAAGGCTTCGAACATTCTCGCGATGCCCGAAGCTCGTGTCCCTGCCGCTGCCACCGCGGGCTGATCGCAGGTGCGGACCGGTTGGGCTCCAATCCCGGTATCCTCAATTTCTCCGTCCGGGTTCCCGAGGCGTCTCCATCCTGGCGTGAATTACCGGGCGCGCGGGCGGTTTTCGGGAAGTCTTGGTGAGTGGTCTTCCTCGAAGCCGTACGGGTCGGTCGGTCGGCAGCCCCGGTTCGCTTTAGGCGGCAGCCTCCATCCGACTCCCTTGGCGAATGTCCCGTCTTTTATTCGCCCGATGAGGGCTCTCTTTTTTCCGCGGCCAGCCCCCCGGGTGTACGGGGTGGGGGCGGGATCTGACCGGGGTGCCTTTTCAGGTGGGACTCCGGTTTGTGAGACCTCCGAATTCCGGATCGCCTCCCGTCGTCCATCGCTTCCCCGGGTAAATCATCGCAGGGAACTCCGTAAGGGTTTCCCCCGAGGAATTTCTCGATCCGTCCCCGGGGCAGTTTGTAATCTCCGACCCAATGGCCCGTCCCAAACGAGGAACCGAACGTGAGTCCACCGCCAACCTTGGCTTTGAGGCCAAGCTCTGGCTCGCCGCGGACAAGCTCCGCAACAACATGGACGCGGCGGAATACAAGCACGTCGTCCTCGGCCTCATCTTCCTCAAATACATCTCCGACACCTTCGAGGAACACCGCGCCAAGCTCCTCGCTGGGGAGGGCGACTACGCCGGGGCCAATCCCGAGGACGCCGACGAATACCGCGCCGAGAACGTCTTCTGGGTGCCCGCCGATGCCCGCTGGTCCCACCTCCAGGCCAACGCCAAGCAGCCCACCATCGGCAAGACCGTGGACGATGCCATGGTCGCCATCGAGCGCGACAACCCGCGCCTCAAAGGCGTCCTGCCCAAGGACTACGCCCGCCCCGGCCTCGACAAACACCGCCTCGGCGAACTCATCGACCTCATCGCCACCATCAGCCTCACCGCCGCCAGCGAGGGCGAGAAGACGCACCGTTCCGTCGATCTGCTGGGCCGCGTGTATGAGTATTTCCTTACCCGCTTCGCCAGCGCCGAGGGCAAGAACGGCGGCCAGTTCTACACCCCGTCCTGCGTCGTGCGCTGCCTCGTCGAGATGCTCGCCCCCTACAAAGGCCGCATCTACGACCCCGCCTGCGGCTCCGGCGGCATGTTCGTGCAGTCGGAAAAATTCGTCGAATCCCACGGCGGCAAGCTCGGCGACATCTCCGTTTACGGCCAGGAGA
>JAEUHD010000048.1 GCA_016793645.1 Verrucomicrobiales bacterium | reverse complement strand
ATCCTGAACGCCAGCGGCCGTCCCTACACCAGCCGCCCCACCGCGTATCTTGCGTTTGAGGCGGACGACTTCATCGCCCGCGCATTGAACTTCTCCGGACCGGCGATGCTTTACGGCCGTCAGAACACCCTTCGCGACGCCAACGGCGCCATCCTCGCCGAAATCATCGAAATCCTACCGCCCGCGTGAGGGTGGATCGGCGCGTCCAAATCTGATTCCGGAATCAGGTAAATTCCATCACTGCGGCACCAAAGGTAAAGCCGCCACCAAAGGCACACAGGCCGGCGGTTCCCTTGGGCGGCGGATTCCCTGACAACAACTCCGAAAGCACCAGCGGGATCGTGCTGCTGCTCGTGTTGCCGCTGTGACGGACACGATTGACCAATCGTCCCTTGGGCAGTTTCAGCCGTTGATCCACCGCCTCCAAAATGCGTCCGTTGGCCTGGTGGGGGATGATGTAGTCCAGGCTCTCCACTTCGATCCGGCTTTCCGCGCAGGCCTGTTTCAGCAGCGCGATGAGCTGGCGCACCGCCATAGGAAACACCTTCAACCCGTCCATGTTGACGTTGGGATCCCCGCGCCGGCCATGGTGCAATATGGTGCCGTCCTCACCCCGCGCACTGAGGACCGGACGATGCAGGAGCACACGCCCTCGCCCGAACAGGGGGGATTCCGGGCCGTGGACCACGGTTGCCGTCGCTGCATCCCCAAACACGACGGCGGTGTCAAAGTCGTCGGGATTGGTGAACGTGCTCATCGCCTCCGCCGTAACCACCAGCACGTTGGCCGCCGGCTGGGAATGGCAGAAATCGAAGGCGTTCTGAAGCGCGTAGAGATAGCCGGTGCATGCCGCCAGAATATCGCTGGCGGGAAGGTCCCGTTTGGGCCCGTCCTGGCTCAACTCGTGGTGCAGCAGGCAGGCGAGGCTCGGACTGATGGAGATGGGCGAACTGGTGCTGACCAGAATGGCGTCCAAATCCGCGAGGGTGAGCCCCTGCTGACGCAGCGCGGCCCGCGCGGCCTTGGCGGCCAGTGTCAGCGCCGACTCGCCCGGCGCGAGCAAATGGCGGGACTCAATGCCCGTGCGCTGAAAAACGTCATGGGCTGAGCGGCCCGCAAACCGCTTCACCAATTCCTCATTGGTGACAACACGTCCCGCGGGAGCGGCCGTGACCGCGGAAATCGCGACGACATTCCGCCCCAATCCCCCCAGGACCTGGGGACGCCCTCGAACCACCGCCTGGGGCGTCCGGGATTCCCCTCCGGAACGGGACAACCGGGGCTTTGGATCCGCGGGAACCCGTTTCGGGGTTGCCACCTGATTTGTCGCAGTTCGGATCCGCGCCAACGGACTGCCCACAGGAACCTTTTCATCCACGGTCTGGAGTTCCGTGATGACGCCACCCACCGGCGCACGCAGCTCAAAGGTTGCCTTGTCGGCCTCACAATCGGCGATGGGTTGTCCCTCGGAGATCACCTGCCCGGCACGCACCTTCCACTCCACCACGGACACGTTCTGGTCCGCAGGACTGGACCCCACCGCCTCCAGGACAAAGACACCGGCCTCGGACGCAGCTTCGGCCTCCCATTCAACCGTCACACCCGTCATTTCGCCTGCGGCTTCCAAAATCCGGCGAAAACTCGGTAGAACCTCCAACTGGTTGGCGTAGTTGCAGGGGACGTAGGTATCCGGTCGCGTCACCCGCCGGGACCGCACCGGCGTCGACACCCGCTCCGCCACCGCAGCCACGACTTCGGCGCCGAAGCCACACGTCAGGTTGTCCTCATGCACCACCAGGAGCCGTCCCGTCCTCTGCACACTGGCGCACACCGCCTCGGAATCCCACGGACTCAGCGAACGGAGGTCGAGCAGGTCCGTTTCGACTCCGACACTTCGAAGGGCGGCCGCCACCCGGGCACACAGGGGAACGGTCCCACCCCAGGTGACCAGGGTGAGGTCGTTGCCGGAGGCGACGTGTCGCGCAACACCCGGAAGAACCCGCTGCTGCTCCACGTCCCCGCTGGTGGCCAGTGCCGCGTCATTGAGGCAAACCTTGGGATACAGGAAAACCGTGGGCCGTCCGCCCTCGAAGGCCGCATTGAGCAGGCCGGCGGCATCCCCGGCCGTGCTGGGCATCACCACGTCCAGACCCGGCACATGGGTCAGCACACTCTCGAACGTCTGGGCATGAAACGGGCCCAGTCCCGGCCGGTATCCGCCACAGGGCATCATCACAATGACCGGCACCGGCCATCCCCCGTTGCTGCGCCAGTACAGGGAGCCCAACTCGCTGGCGAGCTGGTTGAAGGCCAATGGCACGAAATCCGCGAACTGAATGCAGGCCACTGGACGCCCCCCCGCGAGGGCACGTCCCACACTGACCCCGGCAATGGTGCTCTCGGTCAGCGGCGCATTGTTCACACGCCCGGGAAACTCCGTCGAAAGCCCCCGGGTCAATCCGAACACGTCCCCTTTGGGATCCTCGATGTCCTGACCGTACAGGGTCACCCGCGGATCCGTTCCCAGCCGATGACGCAACACCGTGCGCAGCGCCTCCAGCATCGAAAGCCGCGGAGTGGAGTCCCCACCCCGGTATTCCGAGACCGACGCCAACGTCCCTGGAAGGGGCGGGCGGGCGTCGAGATTCGCCACGGGATTGGCCGTCATCAACGCCCGGTCCGCAGCAGCCCTTGCGTCCCGCGTCAGGGTGGTCTCCAGTTCATTCAATTCCGCCGCAGACACCCCACCCGAGATGAGCGCGGACCGGAGCACCGCCACGGGATCCGCGTCACGACGGACCCGCCGAAGCTCGGAGTCCGCGCGATAGACCCGCTCATCATCGGCATTGGTGTGGTGCGTGAGCCGTTCCACCTGAAATACGACCAACGCGGGAGAACCGGTTCGAACGCCCCGAACGATCGATTCCAGCTGACGGTCGCATCCGATCGGGTCCCGTCCGTTCAGCCGGTGGATCGGCAGTCCGTAGAACTCGGTCGCAGGGCCGGAGGGCAGATCATACAGGGTCCGTCCCGAAGTCAGCGTGGAAATCGCGAGCTGGTTGTCCTCAATCCAGAAAAGAACGGGAAGACGGGCACGCACCGCCTCCGCGATGGCCTCCAAGAATTCGCCCTGTTGGCTGGTGCCATCCCCCACCGCACAGACCACCAGAGGGGAGTCGGTCGGGGAGCGCCGGCCCGGGCCCGCGATCTCATGGGCCACTCCGACCGCCTGGAGTGCGTTGTTCCCCACGGGTCCCACCAGACTCAAAATTCGGAGGTGGGGAGCACTCAAGTGGGCACTCATCTGTCGGCCCGCGGAATGCGAGGCTCCGGTGCACAGGAGGCTATGGAAAAACTCCTCGGGCGAAAGCCCGCGAGCCAGCATCAACGCCTTGTCCCGGTAGTGGAGGTGAAGCCAATCCTCCGGAGTCAAATGGCGGTTGAGAACGGCGCAGGATTCATGTCCGGCACCCCCCACGTGGAAGAACGCCTCCCCACGGTTGACCAGCTCCATTTCCACCTGATCCACCGCCCGGGAAAGGAACATGGCCCGGTAGGTGTCAAAGTAGTGCGCGACCTCGGACCTTCCCGAGGTGGGAGCGCCGTTCGAAAGCGGTACGACAGGACGGGTGCGTGAAACCAAACCGGAATCCACGGGTCCAAAAATGCCGGATTTTCCGGATGGGCGGAAGCGCAATCCTCGGGCTCAAAGGGCCCCTCGGTCCCCATCGGATTCGAGAGCCCCCCCCACGATTGCAGTCGGACCTCCCGACGGTCGGACGCAAACCCCGGTTCGCCCTCGGATGGGTATCGGGCTCCCCGGCAAAGGCAGTCCGCGGATTCGACGGATCACCTATCCCTCCAGTACCACCGTTTCGATGAGGACTCTTCCGGCCACAGGCTCGGCGGCCGCCCGGTACACGTGGCCCAGGTTCATGGGAAGGCACACCAACCGGAGCGCCTCCAACTTGGAGATCTCAACAATCCCCAGCGAATCACCGTCGGGACTGAACAGCGAAAGATCCACCGCTTCCGCCTGATAGATCATTCTCGAATAGGATTCCGACCATGGATGCATGCAGGAATCTGCCCATCCGGGTTCGAATTTCCACCCTCACCGGCCCCTGATCGAATCCAGCACGCCACGGGAATCCCAAACGAAAACGGCGGGCACCCTTGTCGGATGCCCGCCGTATTAAACCGCCCGGATCAGAGGGTCGAGAGCGGCGACGCGTTCTGGGACTCAGGCTCCACCGGCAGGGGCTCCGGATCATCCGGAATCTCCACGAGGGGCTTGATTTTCACAGAACGGTGGCCGTTGAAGCCGGTTCCGGAGGGAATGATGTGGCCCATGATCACATTCTCCTTGAAGCCACGGAGGGCGTCGGATTTGCCCATGGTCGCAGCCTCGGTGAGGACGCGCGTGGTGTCCTGGAACGAGGCAGCGCTGAGGAACGACTCGGTTTCAAGCGAGGCCTTGGTGATGCCCAGAAGAACCGGCGCACCTTCGGCGGGCTTTCCGCCCATCTTCTCCACGCGGGCGTTCTCGTCCTCGAAGGCGACCTTGTCGATCTGCTCACCCCACAGGAAGATGGTGTCGCCGGGTTCGGTAATCCGGACCTTGCGCAGCATCTGACGGATGATGATCTCGACGTGCTTGTCGTTAATGGTGACGCCCTGAAGGCGGTACACTTCCTGGACCTCGTTGACGAGGTGCTCCTGGAGTTCGTGGGGTCCGCAAACATCGAGGATCTCGTGGGGCACCACGGGACCGTCGGTCAGTTGCTGGCCCTTCTTCACGAAGTCGCCCTTGTAGACGATCACGTGCTTGCTCATCGGGACCAGATGTTCTTCCTCAGTCCCCGTTTGCGGATCCTTGACGATGATGCACCGCTTGCCGCGCACCGAGGGACCGAAGTCCACAACGCCGTCAATCCGGGCGATCTCGGCGGCATCCTTCGGCCGGCGGGCTTCGAAGAGTTCCGCGACGCGCGGAAGACCGCCAGTGATGTCCTTGGTCTTGGACGCCTTGCGAGGCGTCTTGGCGAGCAGGGATCCGGCACCGATCTCATCGCCCTCGGCGACCACGAGGTGCGCCCCGGCGGGAATGGGATACTGGGCCCGCGGTTCCCCCTTCTCATCCTCGATGACGATCTGCGGATGCAGGTCCTCCTTGTGCTCGATGATGACGAGGTCCTCCTGGCCGGTGGTCTCATCAACCTCCTGCTTCATGGTGACCCCCTCGATGATGTCCGAGAAACGGACGCGTCCGGGCTTCTCCGAGATGATGGGAACGTTGTACGCATCCCACTCGACGAAGATGTCTCCCTTCTTCACCTGGCCGCCATCCGGCACGGTGATCACGGAGCCGACCACGATGGAGTGCGACTCGAGTTCCTTGCCGTCCGGAGACGAGATGGACAACGAACCATTCTTGTTGAGAACGATGTTGTTGCCGTCGTCGAGCGCGACCACGCGCAGCTCCTGGTAGCGCACCAGGCCGTCGTGCTTCGCCTTGATCTGCGGCTGCTTGTACGTCTGGGCCGCCGCACCACCGATGTGGAACGTACGCATCGTGAGCTGGGTACCCGGCTCACCGATCGACTGGGCGGCGATGATGCCGACCGCCTCACCCGGTTCCACCAGCCTCCCGGTGCCCAGGTTGCGGCCATAACAGTGCGCGCACACGCCAATCTTGGTCTCGCAGGTCAGGACGGAACGGATCTTCACCTTCTCGATACCAGCACGTTCCACGGACTTCGCCTTGATCTCGTCGAACTCTTCATTCGAGCTGATCAACTTCACCTTCAGATCGGACGGGTCGAAGATGTCCACCGCCGAGTAGCGCCCGAAGATCCGTTCGCTGATCTTCACGACCTCCTCCTCGCCCTCGTAGATCGAGGCCACTTCGATGCCATTGGTCGTGCCGCAATCGAGCTCGCGGATGACGACATCCTGCGCGGCATCGACCAACTTGCGGGTCATGTAGCCTGAATCCGCGGTCTTGAGCGCGGTATCGGCGAGTCCCTTTCGGGCACCGTGGGTCGAGATGAAGTATTCGAGCACCGTGAGCCCCTCCCGGAAGTTCGAGAGAATCGGCTTTTCGATGATCGAACCGTCCGGCTTGGCCATCAAGCCGCGGAGTCCCGCCAACTGGCGAACCTGGGCCTTGTTGCCGCGCGCCCCGGAATCGACCATCAGGAACACCGGGTTGTACTCCTTCTTGTTCTGGTTGAACTCGAGGGTCTTGAGCATCACGTTCGCGATCTGGTCGGTGCAGTGCGTCCAGATGTCGATGACCTTGTTGTAGCGCTCCTGGTTGGTGATGACGCCCTTCTTGTGCTGCTTCTCGACGTCCGAGATTTGCTTCAGCGCGTGGTCAATCTCCCGGGACTTCTCCGTCGGGATGATCATGTCGTCGATGCCGATCGACACCCCGGCGCGGGTCGCCTCGGCAAAGCCGATTTCCTTCAGCTTGTCGAGGGTCACGACGGTGCGTTCGTGTCCGCAGACCTTGTAGCAATTGAAGATCAGGTCGCCGAGCTTGGACTTCCCGACCGGGAAATTCACGAAACCGAGTTCTTCAGGCCAGATCTCCGAGAAGATCACTCGACCGACCGTGGTCTCGATCACCCGGGCGTCCGCGTTTCCGAAGGTCGTCTTGCGTCCCAGGTCCGGATTCCGAATACGGATCCGGTCGTGGGTCTTCACCGCCCCGTCCATGTGGGCGAAGATCACCTCACCCTTGGATCCGAACAGCATCGGACGGTCCCCCTCCTTGCGGGGACGCCGGGGTTCGGCGGTGAGGTAATAGCAGCCCAGGGTGATGTCCTGGGTGGGCGTCATGATCGGCTTGCCGCTGGACGGGCTGAAGATGTTCAGCGGCGCCATCATCAGAAGGCGCGCCTCCATCTGGGCCTCCACGGAAAGCGGCACGTGGACGGCCATCTGGTCTCCGTCGAAGTCCGCGTTGTAGGCCGTGCAGACCAGCGGATGAATGCGGATCGCCTCGCCTTCAATCAGCGTCGGCTCGAAGGCCTGGATGGAAAGGCGGTGCAGGGTCGGAGCGCGGTTGAGCATCACCGGGTGGCCCCGGGTAACCTCCTCCAAAATGTCCCAAACCTCGGCCGATTGGCGCTCAATCATCTTCTTGGCCGAACGAACCGTGTGGACATAGCCCCGATCCTTCAGCTTCCGGATGATGAACGGCTCAAAGAGCACAAGCGCCATCTTCTTCGGAAGACCGCACTGGTGCAGCTTGAGCTCCGGTCCGATGACGATGACCGAGCGACCGGAGTAGTCGACGCGCTTTCCGAGCAGGTTCTGGCGGAACCGTCCCGACTTGCCCTTGAGCATGTCGGACAGCGACTTCAGCGCACGGTTGCCCGCGCCGGTGACGGCACGGCCGTGGCGGCCGTTGTCGAAGAGGGCGTCCACCGCCTCCTGAAGCATGCGCTTCTCGTTCCGGATGATGACCTCGGGTGTCTTCAACTGCAGAAGGTTCTTCAACCGGTTGTTGCGGTTGATCACCCGGCGGTAGAGATCGTTGAGGTCCGACGTGGCAAATCGTCCACCTTCGAGGGGAACCAGCGGACGCAGGTCCGGAGGAATCACCGGAAGCACCGTGAGGATCATCCAGTCCGGACGGCTCTTCGACTTGATGAAGCCCTGGTACAACTTGATGCGCTTGGCGATCTTCTTGCGGTTCTGCTTGGACTTCGTCTCCAGCATCTGCTGCTGAAGCGACTCCACCGTCTTCTCCAATTCGATCTTGGCGAGGGCGTCCCGGACCGCCTCGGCGCCCATCTTCGCCACGAACGCGTCGTTGCCGTAGGTGGCCCGGGCTTCCCGATATTCGTGCTCGCTGAGGAGTTGAAGGTCCTTGAGCGGCGTCGTGCCGGGGTCAATGACCATGTAGTCCTCATAGTAAATCACCCGCTCCAGGTTGCGGGCGGTCATGTCGAGCATCAGTCCGATGCGGGACGGCATGCACTTGAAGAACCAGATGTGCGACACCGGAACGGCAAGTTCGATGTGACCCATCCGTTCGCGGCGGACGCGGGCGAGGGTGACCTCGACGCCGCACCGGTCGCAGACGACTCCGCGGTGCTTGATGCGCTTGTATTTGCCGCAGGAGCATTCCCAGTCCTTGACCGGACCAAAGATCCGTTCACAGAACAGGCCACCCTTCTCGGGCTTGAAGGTGCGGTAGTTGATGGTCTCGGGGTTCTTGACCTCACCCTTGGACCATGACCGGATCATTTCCGGCGACGCGACCTGGATCGCGACGTGATCCACTTGGTTGACCTTTTCGAGGCCCAGCAACTCACGGGCGGTTTCCCTGGAAGAAATCATACGGTTTTGATTCTCAGTGACAGTTGGATCCGACGGGTTCAGGCCAACGCGGCAAGGGCCGACGTGGCGGTTTGAGGCGCCTCAGCGGGGTTGGAATAACCCACCCGCACATCAAGGCCCAACGATTGCATTTCCTTCACCAGCACGTTGAACGACTCGGGAATCCCGGCCTCCAGCGTGTTGTCGCCCTTCACAATGCTTTCATAGATCCTCGTCCGGCCCTGGACGTCGTCCGACTTGACGGTGAGGAGTTCCTGAAGCGTATACGCAGCGCCATACGCCTCCATGGCCCACACTTCCATCTCGCCGAAGCGTTGTCCGCCGTACTGCGCCTTGCCCCCCAGCGGCTGCTGGGTGACGAGTGAATACGGCCCGACCGCACGGGCATGAATCTTATCCGCCACCAGGTGGCCCAGCTTGAGCATGTAGATGTACCCGACCACCACTTCCTGGTCGAAGGGTTCACCGGTGCGACCGTCGTACAAGGTCGCCTTGCCGTTCTCGCCCACCAGCGGAACCTGACCGTGCTTCTTCTGGTCGTCGACGACCTGCTTGAGGAAGTTCCGCACCTCCTTTTCCTTGATGCCGTCGAACACGGGTGTGGCGATTTTGATCCCGAGGATCTTGCAAGCCCATCCCAAGTGGGTCTCGAGCAACTGCCCCACGTTCATTCGGGAGGGAACGCCCAGGGGATTCAGCACGATATCCACCGGCGTGCCGTCCGCGAGGAACGGCATGTCCTGCTCGGGAACAATGGCCGCCACGACACCCTTGTTTCCGTGGCGACCGGCCATCTTGTCACCCACCGAAAGCTTGCGCTTCGAGGCGACATAGACCTTCACCTGCTTCACGACACCGCCATCGGTCTCCTCCCCGGACTCCACGCGTTCCATTTCCTCCGCGTGCTGGGATTCGAGGTCATCAAACTTCTTCTTAAAGACCCCGATGATCTCGTTGATCTTGTTCCGGATGGGCGATGGATCGATTTCGATCCGATCATACACCGTCGCCAGCTTCTTCAGCAGGGTCTTGGTGATCTTCCGATTGGCCGGGATGATGATCTCCCCGGTCTGGCTGTTGACCACGTCCAGCGGAATCTTTTCCCCCAGCAGGATGTTCGAGAGGGCCTCGGTCAACTGCTCGAGGAGTTCCTCCTTCTTGGACTTGAAGCCGTCGTCCACTTCCTTTTGGGCCTTCTTGGGCGACTCCTTCTCCTCCTTGCGGGCGGCAGCCCCGGTCTTGGCGCCATCGGCCTTGGCGGACACCTTGATGTCCATGACGATGCCGTAGGTTCCTGACGGAACACGGAGGGAGGTATCCTTCACGTCGGCCGCCTTCTCGCCGAAGATGGCGCGCAGCAGACGCTCCTCAGGGGCGAGTTCGGTCTCCGACTTCGGGGTGATTTTTCCGACGAGGATGTCGCCGGGCTTCACCTCGGCCCCGACGCGGATCACGCCGTCGAGTCCGAGATTCTTCAGCGCCTCTTCGCCCACGTTGGGAATGTCGCGGGTGATTTCCTCGGGCCCGAGTTTGGTATCCCGGGCAACGACCTCGAACTCATCGATGTGAATCGACGTGAACACGTCGTCCTTGGCGATGCGTTCCGAGATAAGGATGGCATCCTCAAAGTTGTAGCCGTTCCAGGGCATGAAGGCCACGAGGGCATTGCGGCCCAACGCGAGTTCTCCCCCCTGCGTGCAGGGACCGTCGGCGAGGACCTGTCCCTTGCGGATGGAGTCACCCTTGGCGACCAGAATCTTCTGGTTGATGCAGGTGGCCGCATTGGACCGCATGAATTTCCGCACCTGATAGACCCACACTCCGGAACCGGGGTCGTGCTTGATCTTCTTCTTGCTCTCCGGGAGCTTGCCATCCTTGGTGATGATGATCTGACTTCCCGTCAGTGCAGCCACCTTCCCGGGTTCCTCGGCCACGATGACCGCACGGGAGTCCCGGGCGACGCGCTCTTCAAGACCCGTGGCGACAAACGGGGCCTCGGTCACGAGCAGCGGCACGCCCTGGCGTTGCATGTTCGATCCCATCAACGCACGGTTGGCGTCGTCATGCTCCAGGAATGGGATCAGGCCCGCTGCAACTGAGACCAGCTGCTTCGGGGACACATCCATGTAGTCCACCTTGTCGGGTTCCACATCGACGAAGTCGCCCTTGTTCCGGCAGGTCACCTTCTCCGTCAGGAAGCGCCCCTTCTCATCAATCTGGGCGTTGGCCTGTGCGATGGTAAACCCTTCCTCCCGGTCCCCCGTCAGGTAGTCAATCTGCTCCGAAACCCGGCCATTGACCGCCTTGCGGTAGGGGGTCTCGATGAAGCCGTAGTCGTTCACCCGGGCGAAGGTCGCCAGCGATGCAATCAATCCGATGTTCGGCCCTTCCGGCGTCTCGATCGGACAAATCCGTCCGTAGTGGGACGGGTGCACATCGCGAACTTCGAATCCGGCGCGGTCCCGGCTCAACCCCCCGGGTCCGAGCGCGGACAACCGCCGCTTGTGGGTGAGTTCCGCCAGCGGATTGATCTGATCCATGAACTGGCTGAGCTGACTCCGGCCGAAGAAGTCCCGAACGACTGCGGACAGGGCCTTTGGATTGATGAGCTTCTGCGGCGTCATCGTGTCCAGGGTCTGGTCAAAGAGCGTCATGCGCTCCTTGACGAGGCGTTCCGTTCGGGCCAGGCCGACCCGGCACTGGTTGGCCAAAAGCTCACCCACGGTTCGGATGCGGCGGCTTCCCAGATGGTCAATATCATCCAGGCTGCCCTCGCCCTTCTTGAGCTTGAGCAGGTATTTGGTGGCCTCGAGGAGGTCCCGCCCGGTGAGGATGCGGGACTCGCTCTCTGCGAAATTCAACTTCTGGTTGATCTTGTACCGCCCGACACGTCCGAGGTCATAGCGCTTCGGATCGAAGAACAGGCGCTTGATCAGGGCCTTGGCGTTGGCGGCCGTCGGGGGATCTCCGGGGCGCAGTCGGCGATAGATGTCCTTCAGCGCCTCATCCGCATTCTTCGTCGGATCCTTCTTGAGGCACTTGATCACAATCCCGTCGTCAATCGAGGTGTCAACGACACGAATCTTGCTGATGCCCAGTTCACCAATCTGTTTGACGACCGCCTTGGACAAGGGCTCGAAGGCACGGGCGACGACGATGCCCTTGTCGGCATCCACGGCATCCTCGATCAGGACCTTGTTCTGAATATCGTCGAGCTTCTCGGCTTCCTTCAGACTCAGTTCCTCAATCTGGTAGAACAGGTCCAGAATTTCCCCGTCCTTGCCGACATCCTCGGGGATGATCTTGGAATCGGGCTTGGGATGAAGACGGGCCTCGGGGATGGCATAAAGCGCGCGGAAGAACGTGGTGGTAAGAAACTTCCTGCGCCGCTTTTTCCGATCAAGGTAGACGTACAGCAGGTCGCTCGTGTCGAACTGCGCCTCATACCACGAACCGCGATCAGGAATGATGCGGAAGCTGTGGAGGAGCTTTCCATTGGGGTGCTGGGTCGTCTCGAAGGCCAGACCGGGTGACCGGTGCAACTGGCTGACGATGACACGCTCCGCTCCGTTGATCACGAAGGTTCCCTGCGGCGTCATGAGCGGGATTTCGCCCATGAACACCTTCTCCTCCTTGGTTCCCTTCTCGTCCTTGAGGAGGAAGGTCACATACAGCGGAGCGCCAAACGTCAGGCCCTCCCGCAGGCACTCCAGCCAATCAACCTTTGGTTCCTGGATTTCGTAGCTATGAAAGTCGAGGACCGTCTTGCCATCGTAGCTTTCAATCGGGAACACCTCGGTGAACACCGCTTGAAGCCCGGTGTTTTTCCGTTTGGATTGCGGGACGTCCGCCTGCAGGAACTCCTTGTAGGAATCCAGTTGGATTTCGATCAGGTTGGGAGGGGAGATGACCTCCTTGATCTTTCCGAAGTTGATGCGCTCGGTGGCTTTCTGTGGCATGGCGACCTTGGTTTCAATGCAGCCGGAGGGCCGGCCGTTCAGTATTCGTCAAAAGACAATACGACGAACCCGGGTGACTCCCATTTTGGGGAATCACCCGGACTCGTCCTACCGCCGGTTATGTTTCCGCAACGTTCCCAGAGGCTAACATCCGAATTTGGACCGGCAACCTGGGTTGCCGGTGGAAGGAACAAAGGGTGGCGGAACCCGGTTCCGCCACCCGTGGGTGCAAATTACTTGAGCTCGACCTTGGCGCCGGCCTCCTCGAGCTTCTTCTTGGCGGCCTCGGCTTCGGCCTTCGGAGCGCCTTCGAGCACGACCTTCGGGGCACCTTCGACGAGCGCCTTGGCTTCCGCCAGGCCGAGTCCGGCCTTGACCTCGCGAACCACCTTGATGGCGGCGATCTTCTTGTCGGCAGGAACGGACGCCAGAACGACGTCAAACGTATCCTTGGCCGCTTCAGCCGCCGGAGCTGCCGCCGCGCCACCGCCGCCACCGCCCGCTGCTGCCACCGCCACCGGCGCAGCCGCAGTCACGCCCCACTTGGTCTCAAGGGCCTTCACGAGCTCCGCCGCCTCGAGGACGGTCAGTTTGCTCAGGTCTTCAACGATTTGATTGATGTCTGCCATGTTAGTTTTGTCCTTACGTTCGTTCAGTTTCGTCGGCGGGACGGCCATCCCGGATTTGTCCGCGGCCTGCGGACCGACGATTCACTCTTGGTTTGGTTTTCCGGAGCCCGATGCCGGACAGCATCCAGACCCCTGAAAGGGATTACTGGGCGGCGGCCTGGTCGGCCTTGGCCTTGATGACGCGAGCCAGTTGGGTGCCCGGGGTTCCAATGATGGCCGCAAGCTTCTGCGCGGGCGCCTGGAGCAGGCCAAGGATCTTGCCCTGCAATTCCGCCAGGGGTGGCAACTCGGCGATCGCCTTGACCTCTTCGGGGGACAGCCTTTGGCTGCCCAGATACCCGAACTGAAGCTTCGGCTTTTCGAACTCGGACTGGAAGTTCTTCACGACCTTCGAGGCCGCAGCGATATCCTTTTTGCCGGTCACCACCGCCAGCTGGCCGCTCAGGGTGCCCGTCAGATCAGCGAGCCCCGCTTCCTTGGCGGCAATACGGAAGATCGTGTTCTTGACCACGTGAACCTCGGCCCCCGCCTTGCTCAGGCGTTTGCGAAGCTCGGTGAACCGGGAGACGTCGAGGCCGCGGTAGTCAACCACCAGGAAGAACGGCGACGCGTTCAACTTGGTCAGGTACTCAGCGGAGATGAATTTCTTTTCGGCACGCATGGTGGATCAGGAAAAGTTGGGGTTTAGTTGGCGCCGAACTCCTTGAGGTCCAGTCGGACCGGAGGACTCATGGTCAGGGAAAGGGTGCAGGAACGGACGAAGACCCCCTTGGCGCTGGACGGGCGGGACTTGATGACCGCCTCGATGACTCCCCGGGCGTTTTCGGCGATCTGCTGGGGGCTGAAACTCGCCTTGCCGACCGGAACGTGGACGTTGCCCGCCTTGTCGATCTTGAACTCCACCCGGCCCGCCTTGACCTCCTTGACCGCCTTGGCGACATCGTCGGTCACCGTGCCCGTCTTCGGATTCGGCATGAGCCCCCGGGGTCCCAGGACCTTACCCAGTTTCCGGACCTCGGACATCGCCTCGGTCGTCGCCACCGCGACATCAAAGTCAGCCCAACCCTCCTGGCACTTCTTGATGAACTCGTCGAAGCCCACGTGTTCCGCACCCGCCGCCCGGGCGGCTTCCGCCTGGGCTCCCGGCTTGGTAAACACCAACACTCTCACGGTCTTTCCGGAACCATGGGGAAGCGGGCAGGTGCCGCGGACCATCTGGTCGGATTGTTTGGGATCCACTCCAAGTCGGAACGCGAGGTCCACGGTTTCCGTGAATTTCGCCTTCGGGAACTTGTGGAGGACATCCACCGCCTGGGTGAGGGGATAACTCTTGCTGGGATCGACAAGACCCAGCGCCTTTTGGTAACGTTTGCTTGGCATTTCTGTGTGCGGTGCTGACGGGCGAAGCCCTCCCGCTATAAAAAACTCACACGCTGGAGCTGTGAAACCTCCAGCGAAAGAGCGGAAAGCTATGCGGGAACCGCTCTGATGTGTCAAAGGATAAAACCAGTTTTCTTGGTCCAAGACCCACCGGGAAGTACCACCACGATGGCCCACCACCCGGCGCACGGCTGGGGTAACCCGTCCCCAGCCTTCCGAGTTGTTCGGTTCGGCACCGCAGAATCCGAGGCATGAAGCCCCTGACCATCATGATCGTCGCTGGAGATCCCAGCGGCGACCTCGCCGCAGCCGAGCTCATCAATGAACTGAGGCGACAATCCGCCCCCGTGCCCCCCCGATTTCTCGGGGCGGGTGGTCCGGCAATGGCCGCCGCCGGCGTAAACCTCCGATTCGAGCTCACCCGGCATTCGGTGATCGGAGTTGAGATTCTGCGCCGTATTCTGTGGTTTCGGCACGTGCTTCAGGACCTGACACAATGGGCGATGTCCGAGGTCCCTGATGTGGTGATCGGCGTGGACTACGCCGGATTCAATCTGCGCCTCGCCGCCGCGCTGCGGCGCGGGGCCGACCGGCGGCGCGGCCCATTCTCAAACTGGCGCCCACGACTCGTTCAGTTCGTTTCCCCGCAGGTTTGGGCGTCCCGACCCGGCCGGGCCCGGCGCATGGAGCGCACCCACGATCTCCTGCTGTCCATTCTCCCCTTCGAAGCCGACTGGTACGCCCGCAGGGCTCCGCGCCTTCCTGTCCGATTTGTCGGACATCCCATCGTCGACCGCCACGCCCATTCCCCCGCGCCCTTCGACGTGGAGCCCGAATCCGGGTCCGGATCCACACTGGTCCTGCTTCCCGGAAGCCGGCCGGGTGAACTTCAGCGGCATCTTCCCGTCATGGTTCCCGCGGCCCGGGAAGCCGCGAAAGTATCCGGATGCCGGATTCGAATGGTCCTGCCACGGGAGGATCTGAGACCCTTGGCGCTTTCGTGGTGCAATGACCCCGGGGAACTCGGAATCCAGGTGGGCGGACTGGACGAGGTGCTACGGTCCGCCACGGTAGCCCTCGCCTCCACGGGTACCGTGACCATGGAGTGCGCCTGGTATGGAGTTCCGACGGTGGCGCTGTACAAGACTTCGCGACTCACCTTCGCCATCGGCCGCCGGATTGTCACGGTCCCCCATCTCGCAATGCCCAATCTCCTCGCAGGATCCGCCATCGTTCCGGAATTCATCCAATTCCAAGCCACGTCCCCGGCACTGGCCGGCGCGGTGCTGGATCTGCTCGGAAACCGACGCCTTCGGAACGAAATGCGCGCCCGACTGCGCACCGTTGCCCGATCCCTCGGCCCCCCCGGCACCGCCTCACGCGCCGCCCGCAGCATCCTCGAACTGGCGTCGGCGCCGGCGGGCCCGGACGGGAAGAGTCCGTTCGCTACTTCGGGAAACTGAACGTGGTGTCTGATTTTCGGTGGACGGATCCCCTATCCTCGGCGCTGTGAAGACCACCACGAATATCCTCGGGGAGCACGAAATGCGGTCCGCGTGGAGCCGGCGGGACGATGCCTACGACGGATTGTTTGTCTTTGGGGTCACAACCACCCGGATTTATTGCAGGCCGTCCTGTCCTTCCCGCCCCCAGGAACGCCACTTGGTCTTCTTTCAGTGCAACACCGACGCTCAACGGGCGGGATACCGAGCCTGTCGTCGGTGCACCCCGGACGCGCGGCCCGGTGAACCCCCGGACTGGATTCAACGACTGATCCAGCGACTTCCCACCCGGGATTCCCGGAAAATCACCTCGGCTGACCTTCAATCCTGGGGATTTGCGCCGGAACGGGTGCGCCGATGGTTCCAACGGCAACACGGGATGAGCTTTGCCGCATGGTGGCGGAACCGCAGGCTGCTCCAGGCCAAGTCCGCTCTCCGACAGGGAAGTTCGGTGGACGACGCGGTCTTCGAGCAGGGATTTGAGTCGCACAGTGGATTTCGCGCGGCATTCGAACGGGCATTCGGTTCCCCACCGGGACGTTCAAGAACCCAGGAATGTCTTTGCGTCACCCTGATTCCAACTCCCCTCGGATCGATGCTCGCCGCGGCCCATGAATCCGGTCTCTGCCATCTCGAGTTCTCCTCCCCATCCCGACTCACGACGGATCGGGAACGAATCCACAGGCGGTTTCGTCTTCCCGTAATCCCGGGTGAGAATTCCGTCCTGATTCGACTCGCCCGGGAACTCGAATCCTACTTCGCCACGGGAAGGCCGGAATTCACGGTACCAATTCACGCGAGGGGCACGAAATTCCAACAAAAGGTCTGGGATGCCCTCCGGACGATTCCTCCGGGCACCACTTGGAGCTATGCCCGCCTTGCCGATCGCATCGGCGCCCCGTCCGCCGTGAGGGCGGTGGCCCGGGCCAATGCCACGAATCCGGTCCAGATTCTCATTCCGTGCCACCGGGTGATCGGAAAAGACGGTCGACTGAGCGGCTACGCCGGCGGCGTTTGGCGAAAACAGCGCCTCCTGCAGTTGGAATGCGGCCAATCCAGGACCGTCCAACCCAGGAACTGACGTGGGCAGTGGAGCCCAATTCCAAGGTGGGGATTCCGTGTTCCGTGCGACCCCGCTCGCCGATGAATCTCGACTTTACGAACCGGATCGATGCAGGGAACCTGCCGCCATGTCCTCAGGCCTCCGATCGAAATGTGCGGCCGTCCCCCGGCAAACCAGGGCGTTCACGCTCATCGAACTGCTGGTGGTGATCGCCATCATCGCGATTCTGGCCGGCATGCTGCTCCCTGCTCTGGCCCGCGCCAAGGCCAAGGCCAGCCAGATCCGGTGCGTCAGCAACCTCAAGCAGGTCGTCCTCGCCTTCCAACTGTACGCCGACGAGCATCAGGACAGTTACCCGCTGTGCCGCGACTGGGCATCGGCAGGAGGCAAGGACGGCACGTACGATGTCTTCACGGCGATGACCAACCGCCCCCTGTATCGTTATCAGGGTTCCCCGGAAATATTCCGCTGCCCCTCCGACCGCGGGGACATCTTCTACGAGCGGAACTTCGGGAAGAAGGCCACCAACTGCTACGTCCAGTATGGAACCAGCTACCTCATGGAGTGGGCGGCGGACTATTTTCGGGTGAAGCGAATCACCGGAAACATTGCCGCACCGCGGAACGCCTACGATGGGAACTCCATGAAGTCGTCGGAAGTGGCACGCAGTGCGGCCAACAAGATCATGATCGGAGACTGGCCCTGGCACCCCAACCGGGGTTGGGAGGACCGAAAGAGCCAGTGGCACAATGTCCGAGGCAAAAGCCTGTCAGTGATTGCCTTTGGCGACACGCATGCCGAAGCCTTCAAATTTCCCCAGAAGAAGGATTCCGATTCGTTCTGGGCTCAGCCTCCCGATCCCAACTTCACCTGGTGGTAACCTGCCCGTCCGCGGTCGCCAGGGTCGAAACGATTCCTTGACTCAGGACGCGCACGGAGGCTAATTTCGGTTCCGTAAACGTCTTACTGGCGGCCTGTTGCTGCCACGGAAAAGTCGGTTCCTTAACCGGCTTTTTTGTTATCCCAGTGGGACGCAGGAAGCTCACGCATGAACGCCGAATTGCTCGCGATTTTGGAGTTTTTTGAAAAGGAAAAGGGCATCTCCCGCCAGACACTGCTGTCGGCGGTGCAGGAGTCCTTGCTGGCGGCGGCGAAGAAGGCCGTCGGACCGGCCCGGGAACTCCGTGTCGCCATCGATGGGAAGTCCGGCGACATTCAGGCGTGGGCGAAGCTCATCGTCGCCGAGCGGATCATTTCCAAGCACGACCAGATCACTATTTTTGACGCCCGCCGCGCCGGGTTTCCGGAAGCGAAGGTCGGGGACGAGGTGGAGGTGGAGGTCACTCCCGCCGGATTTGGGCGCATCGCCACCCAGGCCGCCAAGCAAGCGCTCGGGGTCCAATTGCGCAAGGCCGAGAAGGCCATGATTTACGAGGAATTCAAGGATCGGGTCGGTGACATCGTCAGCGGAACCGTCCGGCGCTTTGAAAAGTCGGACGTGGTCCTCGATCTCGGAAAATTTGAGGCGCTTCTACCCAATCGCGAGCGCGTCCCGACCGAGGAATATCAGATTGGCGAGCGGATCCGCTGTTTCGTGAAAGCCGTGGACCAGACGATTCATGGTCCCGAGATCATTTTAACCCGGGCCGACCCGGCGTTCGTACTCAAGCTCTTCAAACTGGAGGTTGCCGAACTGAATGACGGCACCATCGAAGTCCGGGCCATCGCCCGCGAACCGGGATTCCGGACCAAGCTCGCCGTCTACTCCCGGGACTCCAAAGTGGACCCCGTCGGCGCCTGTGTCGGTCTTCGGGGGCAACGGGTCAAAAACATCGTCCGCGAACTCAACAATGAGAAGGTGGACATCATTCCGTGGTCCGCAGACATCAAGACGTTTGTCGCAAAAGCCCTCGACCCGGCCCAACTCCGAAGCATCACGGTGGATGAGGAACGGAAGCGAATCCAGGTGAAGACCACCCAGGATCAACTTCCCCTGGCGGTGGGGCGCCGCGGTCAAAACGCCCGCCTCGCGTCCCGCCTGACCGGATGGCAGATCGATATTGAGGCTGAGGCGGACGTCAACAGTTTCGAGGCGCGCGTGGATCACGCCGTGCACGACCTGATGGGCGTCCCCGGAATTTCAGAGACTCAAGCCCGGGTGCTGGTCAATATGGGCTTCCACGCGGTCGAAGACCTCCTGGAAGCGGACGTGGATCACATTTCCGTGGCGCCGGAAATCGGCGACACGGCCGCGGCCATTCTCGAGTCCGCCCGTTTGGAGATGGAACGCCGCCAGCGCGGAACCTCATAGCCGTGGGGCCCGTGATGGAATAGGATTTTCCAGAAGCCGGTTTCTTAGAGACCGCCCCGTTGCCCGACTCCCCCTGGAGTCGGCGCGGGGCGGTCGAATTTGGTCAATACGAAGCTATGCCCGTTCGCATTTACGAGATTGCCAAGGACCTGAACCTCGACAGCAAGACTGTACTGTCGAAGGCAAAGGAACTCGGCATTCCAGCCGCCAAGGTGGCGTCGAGCTCCCTCGACAAGATCACCGCCGAATACCTTCGGGAACAGCTTCTCCCTCTGGCCCAGGCCGCCAGCGGTGCGACTCCGCCCCCGCCCCCGCCGGTCGAGACACCCGCCCCGCCCCCGGAGCCTGATCGCCCCAACTTCATCGCCCCGCCCCCGCCGCCCCCGCCTGCCCCGCCTCCTCCTTCGGCGAGTCCGGAGATTGAGGAGCCCGAACCGCCCGCGGAGGCGGAGGAATCCCAGCCGCCCGCCGAGGATGTCCCCATCCCCGAAGTCGTGCCGGAGGTCGCCGAATCGACGCCCACCGTCGAACCGACACCTCCCGCGACCGCGGCGGCCCCCGTTTCCCCGACTCCGCCGGCTCCCGTCGCCGCTTCGCCGAGTCCGGCTCCTCCTTCACCCCCCAAGCCCCAACTCGGACAATTGGTGGGTCGGATCAATCTCGACCAGTTCAAGCCCCGTCCCACCGGCGGAGGCCGCGATGATCGTTCCCGCGGCCCCGCGGACCGGACCGCCACCCCAACCCGGCCCCCGATGGGTCAGGGAGGACGCCCTGGACAGCAACCCTACGGTCGACCCGGACAAAATGTTCAGGGACGACCGGGACAGTATGGGAACCAGCGGGGCCCCCAACCGGGAGGATTGCGCCCCCAGCCGGGCGGGCCGGCCGGGAGACCTGCGCCTGCACGGGTGCAGGCGCCGCTCGACGGACCGGTCATCACCATGAAACCCCCCATTGCCATCCGCGAACTTGCGGAAAAAATGGGGAAGAAACCGTTCCAACTCATCGCCGACCTCATGGGAATGGGTGTCTTCGTCACGGTCAATCAGACCATTGACGGTGACATCGCCCAGCGCGTCTGCGCCAAGAGCGGATTCCGGTTCGAAAGCGAGAAACGCAACCTGGGCGCTCATCAGGTCACCATCCAACCCCGCGAGCAGAAGCTCGAACTGGATCAGGAGGATGCCGAGGCCGACCTGAAGCCGCGTCCGCCCGTGATCACCATCATGGGTCACGTGGACCACGGAAAGACCACACTCCTCGACAAGATCCGAAAATCCGACGTCGCGACCGGCGAAGCGGGTGGTATCACGCAGCACATCGGTGCCTACACCATCGCCTATCCGCATCCGGTCACCGGTTTGGTGGGACAGTTGACCTTCCTCGACACCCCTGGCCACGCCGCATTTTCAGCGATGCGCGCCCGGGGAGCCAATGTCACCGACATCGTCGTACTCGTGGTGGCCGCCAACGATGGAGTCATGCCCCAAACCCTGGAGGCCCTGGCCCACGCCCAGGCCGCCAAGGTCCCGATCATTGTCGCCGTCAACAAATCGGATCATCCAAATGCCAACGGCCTCCGCGTCCGCCAGCAACTCCAGGAGAAGGGTCTGGTTCCCGATGACTGGGGCGGCGACACCTTGTACGTCGATTGCTCCGGACTCACCGGACTCGGCGTCGACAAACTCATCGAGAACATCCTGCTCCAGGCGGAACTGCTGGAGTTGAAGGCGAACCCGGACCGGAAAGCCCACGGCAACGTGATTGAGTCGGGCATCGACCCCGGTGGCCCGGTCGCCACGGTCCTGATCCGAAAGGGCACTCTCCGCCAGGGCGACGTCATCCTGTGTGGTGTCCATTACGGACGCGTCCGCTCCATGATGGATGAGGAAGGGAAGCGTCTCAAGGAGGCGGGCCCGTCCGTGGCCGTCCGGGTTCTCGGACTCAACGGAGTTCCGGAGGCGGGCTCCGAATTCATCGCCGTCGACAACGAAAAGGCCGCCCGGGATCTGGCAGAGGAGCGCGCCCACGCGGCAAAGAAGGCGGAACTCGAGGGGCTTCGTCCCAAGCGTCAAACCCTCGAAGACATCTTCGGGGACATCAAGGATTCGTCCTCAAAGATCCTCAAGGTCGTGGTCAAGGCCGACACCCAGGGATCGGTCGAGGCGATCTGCGAGGCCCTCCGGAAGATTGAATCGACCAAGATTTCCCTTGAGGTGGTCCACGATGCCGTGGGTGCCATCACCCGCGATGACGTCATGCTGGCGAGCGCCGCGGACGCCGTCATCCTCGGGTTCCACACCCGCGTGGACACCATCGCCGCCGAAACCGCGAAACGCGAAGGCGTCCAGATCAAGCTGTACGCCATCATCTACGAACTGGTGGACCAGGTGAAGGAGGCCATGGCCGGACTTCTCGATCCCCTGCTCAAGGAGGTCGTCGTCGGCCAGGCCGAGGTGCGGAAGGTGTTCGATCTGTCCAAAGGAGGGAAGGTGGCCGGCTGCTACGTCACCCAGGGCCGTTTGGTTCGCGGGAAGATGCGGTTGCGACGGAAGTCGCACGTCGCCTACGAAGGGATATCGCTCACGCTCAAACGGTTTCAGGACGAGGTCAACGAAGTCCGCTCCGGACTCGAATGCGGTGTCCGACTCGACGGCTTCGATGACCCCCAGGAGGGCGACATCATCGAGTGTTACACGGTTGAGAAGATCGCCCAGAAGCTCGAATGAGGACGCCGGCCTTGCCGCCGTCGGGCGCTTCCCTGCGTCCGGTGGCGGTGGCGGCCGCGCCTCCCCGGTTTCATGGAATCCAATAATCGCCGACTCGCCCGCGTCCGCGAACTCCTCAAGCAGGAGGTCGCGGAAATCCTCCGCCAGGAACTGCGCATTGAGGAGGTCGGACTCCTGACGGTCAACGCCGTGGGCGTGGGCCGGGATCTCCGCTCCGCCATTGTCTTCCTCGGCTTCGTCGGCACCCCCGCCCAACGGAAGCGCGCCCCCATCGTTCTCAACGAACAGGCAGGACTCATCCGCACCCGCGTCGGACGGTCGGTCCGCCTTAAATTCACCCCGGAGCTGCGATTCCAAATCGACGATTCAATCGAGCAGGGAAACCGGGTCCTCGCCCTGCTCGACGAACTTGAACAGAACGCCCCGCCCTCCCAGCCGCCGCCAGCCCCCTGATGAAACCCGCACCGAAACCGGTTGAACAAATCCTCGAGGCTCTCGCCCCCGCCAGGAAGATCTGCATTGTCGGTCATATTCGTCCCGACGGCGACTGCATCGGTTCCCAGATGGGCCTTGCCCTGGCCCTCGAGAATGCCGGCAAGGAGGTCACCGTCTGGAACGACGACGGTTGCCCGGACAAGCTTCGCATCCTGGATCCCAACCGAAGGGTCCGCCGTCCGCAATCGGGCCAGGAATTCGACGTGGTGATCGCGACCGACTGCGCGTCGTTTGAACGACTCGGACGCACGGGGGAACACATCGGGAACCGGAAGGTGTTCCTCAACATTGACCATCACCGCAGCAACACAAAGTACGCGGACATCAACTGGATTTCGCCGCGGGAGCCCAGCACCGGCGAACTGATCTACGACCTTTGCGGATGGGCCGGATGGAAGATCACGCGTCCGATCGCAGACTGCCTGTTTGCCGCCGTCAGCACCGACACCGGCAGTTTCCAGTACTCCACCACGACACCCGACACCCTGCGCACTGCTGCGGAGTTGGTGGAGGCAGGAGCCGACCTCGGACACATCTGCGAGGAGGTCTATCAGAGTTACCCGCTCACCCGGGTGAAGCTGCTCCGTCACGTCTACAACAAGTTCCGGCTCACACTAAACAACCAGGTCGGATACTTCTGGCTCAAGCAGGCGGACTACACCCGGGCCGGAGCCGCCCCGGAGGAAAGCGAAGGGCTAATCGACCACATCCGGGCCATCGAAGGAGTGGTGGTCGCCGTCATGATGGAGGAAATGGGACCCAATCTCACCCGGCTGAGCCTCCGGAGCAAAAGCGACCGCGTGGACGTGAGTTCCATCGCCGCATTGTTTGGCGGAGGCGGGCACAAGGCGGCGGCCGGCGCCCGTGTCCAGGCGACCCCCTTGACGGTCCAGCGTCGCGTGCTTACGGCCATCCGGCTCGCACTCGCCGGGAAACCGCTGCCGGCACCGAAATGACCCCGGCCCACACCCCGTTCGATGGCGCGCTGCTCGTGGACAAGCCCTCCGAGTGGACCTCCCACGATGTCGTGGCCAAGGTCCGCAATCACTTTCGGCTCGAAAAGGTGGGACACTGCGGGACCTTGGACCCGATGGCGACGGGGCTCCTGATCCTGGTGCTGGGAAAGGCGACCCGGATGTCCGAGCGATTCATGGCGGCCGACAAGGTGTATGACGGGACCCTCCGACTGGGTGAAACCACCGACAGCTACGACGCGGACGGCGAGCTCACCGCCACCCGCCCCGTCCCCCCGCTGACACTCGGTGATCTGAATGCTTGCGCCGAACAATTCCTGGGCGACCTCCAACAGATCCCTCCCATGGTCAGTGCCAAGAAAATCCAGGGTACGGCGCTGTATAAACTGGCTCGAAAGGGAGTGGAGGTTCCCCGGGAGCCCCGGCTCGTTCATATCCACACCTACCGGTTTTCGGACTACGAGGAACCGTTTGCCTACTTCCGCGTCAGCTGTTCCAAGGGGACCTACGTGCGTTCGCTGGCGCACGACCTTGGGGAGAAGCTGGGATGCGGCGCTCATCTGACCGCGCTGCGGCGCGTCGGATCCGGGCGATTTGACGTCGTGGACGCCATTCCGCTCCCCGAACTGCTCTCGCTCGACAAGACGGACATGGCGGCCCGGGTCATCCCGCTGGTCCGCCTTCGAAACTGGGAATAGTTCCAACCCGCCTTCCATGTTGGTGACCCGCGAGCCTGCCGCCCTGCCCCGCCCGGCCCACGGATTGTGCCTCGCGCTCGGCATGTTCGACGGCGTCCACCTCGGGCATCAGCACGTCCTTCGGCACGCGCTGGTCCACGCCGCCAACGGGGCCGGTGCCTCCGTCGCACTGACCTTCGATCCCCACCCCATGGCTGTGGTTCGGCCTGCGCAGGCTCCCCGCCTTCTCCAAACGCTCCCGCAACGTCTGCGGGCCTTGGAAGCCCTCGGCCTCAGCGCCACACTCGTCATTCCATTTGATGCTGCGGTGGCGGCTCAAACGGGCGAAGAATTCATCCGGGGACTGCTCCGTGACACCGGACGCATCCGCAGTCTCAGCGTCGGGGAAGGGTTCCAGTTCGGATGCCGGCGAACCGGGGATGTCCAACTCCTCCAAGCCCTGGGTGAGGAACTCCGGTTTCAGGTCCACGCGGCCTCACCCGTCTCCGTCGGAGGGGACGTCGTCAGCAGCTCCCGGATTCGGCAGTGTATTCGGGATGGCGTCCTCGAATCGGCCAGCGAACTGCTGGGCCGGCCGTATGCAGTGTCCGGAAAAGTCATTCCCGGCAACCGCCTCGGCCATACGCTGGGATTCCCAACGGCCAACCTCGACGTATCCGGACTCGAGCTGCCTCCCCACGGGGTTTATGCGGTCTGGGTGCAGCGCATTACCCGGAATCAGGAGTATCCCGCGGTATTGAATCTGGGAACCCGGCCGACCATTGCAGCCGACCCAGGGGAGCTTCGCTTTGAGGTCCACCTTTTGGATTTTGAAGACGATCTTTACGGTGAGGAACTGGAAGTGACGTTCGCAAACCGGCTGCGTGGCGAACGACGATTTCCCGATTCCAAAGCACTCCGGACGCAGATTGCCGAAGACATCGCTTCAGCCCGCAAGCTGCTGGATACTCCAGGACCGGATTTTGGATCCCGCCCCCCAGGTCCATCCGGGGACCGTGGCTGACTCGCCCAATTCGGGGTCGGTCCCTATGCTGCACCGGTGGCGGATATCGAACTGAGTGATGCCTTCTTTCAAAAGGCGGCGGGATGGGAGGCGGTCCAGCACGCCCGCGCCCTGTTGGCTTCGGGCAAGGTCCTGTCCTCGAATTGGACTCCTCCCCTGCTGAAAGGGGTGGTTCAAGGGGGAGAGACGACGTATCGCTCCGGCCTCGTCATCCGCGGCGTGGCCGACATCGACAATTTGTGCACCTGCCGGCCGTCCCGCGAAGACGGCATCCTGTGCGCCCATTCCGTGGCCGTCGGACTACACCACCTCCGTCGGGGAACGACGGAGTCCAAACCCGCGAATTCTCGTGCAGGGTCAAGTTCCCCCAGCGAACCGACCCGCACCCGGCCGCCCACGGATCCGGTTCGCCTGGCGCGCGACCCCTCGGGAATTCCCCTGGCAATCCACGTCGTGTTTCCGCCGAACCTTGCCGAGGCCCTCGCCCGGGGAAAGGCAATGCTGGTCCTGGAGGGAGAAGCGGCTCATCGCCGGGCGCCGCTGAACACGTGGGTTCGATCGGGGCGGTACTCCCTGAGTCCCGGCGACGCCGCAATTCTCGACGCCGTGGAACCCCTCAGCGGTGGGGATACCCCGGGAGCGCTGCAACTATCAGCCCGCGATTTCGCGTCCCTGCTGCCCCACCTCGCGGGACATCCCCGCCTCACGTTGGGACGACAGACCCCCTTGACGGTCGGCCGGGAGTTCGCACCCGTCCCGCTCCGCGCCACCTTGGAATCCAATGGCGAAATCACTCTCGCCCTCAAACCCGGGGTCCGGCCCCCGGCTCTTCTCTCGGAAGGTCCCGCGGTCTGGGCCTGGAACGAAGGAAACATCCTGGCCCCGATCGCGCTGTCCCCTCCCTTTCGCGACGTACTCCAGCGACCGATTCGAATCCCGCGTCCACAAGTCCCCGCCTTTCTGTCGCGGGACTGGCCGGGACTTCTTTCCGGAGGAGCCGTCGAGTCCAACTTCACGCCCTCCGAATTCGAACTCACCCCCGCCCCGCCCCGATTCCTCCTGAACCTGGCGGGCGGACTGGCCCAATTGAGCGGGACCCTACAATGCACGTATGGGTCCCGCATCGTGACCGTGGGCGTCACGGCCCCAGACGATGGCACCTGGCTCCCCGACCCCAATAATCCCCGTCGCTATTCCACCCGGGACCTTTCCGCCGAACACGCCGCCTTCATGCGTCTCCGCGGGTCGGGATTCACCGGTCCCAATGCCCAGGGCCTCTGGCAACTGCTCGGACAGGAGCGGGTGCTCGCCTTCTTTTCACGGGAGTATCCGCGGATGGAACGGGAATGGTCCGTGAGCCTGGAGGAACGGCTGGAACGCAGCACGCGGACGAATCTGGAACGCATCACGCCCCAATTCCGGATCACCCCCGGAGGTCAGCAATGGTTCGACCTCGAGGTGACCTATTCGGGAACGGGCGGCGAACGATTCAGCCCGGCGGACATCCAACAACTGATCCAGGGCGGGGGCAGCCGCCGCCTCAAGAACGGAAAATTCGCCGTCCTCGACCGCGACGCCGTCGAGGAACTCCAGGAAGTCATGCTCGATTGCGCCCCGGAGCAACGACCGGGCGGCGAGGGAACCCGCTACCGGATGGGCGCCATCCAGGCGGGCTTTCTCGAAAGCTCGCTTCGCCAGCAGGGATTCGCGGTCCAGGCGCCGCCTCAATGGAACCGCCAGGTCGGGACATTGACTGGGAACATCAAACCCTCCTGCCCTCCCTTGGGATCGCTGGAAACCGTTCTGCGTCCCTATCAGCGGGACGGGGTCGCATGGCTCGGATTTCTCCGGGATCACGGATTCAGCGGAGTACTTGCCGATGAAATGGGACTCGGCAAGACGCTTCAGGTCCTCGCCCACCTTCGGTCCCTTCCCGCATCCCAGGGCCGGCCATCTCTCGTCATCTGCCCCACCTCACTCGTCTTCAATTGGGCGGCCGAGGCGCAGCGGTTCACACCCAACCTCCGCACGCTTGTCCTCAGCGGATCCGCCCGGCACGACCTCTTCGAACGGATCGGGGACCACCAAATCGTCATCACCAGCTACGCCCTGATCCGCAGGGATCTCGACCGGCATCGCGAGGTGGACTACGACACCGTCATTCTCGACGAAGCCCAGCACATCAAGAACCGGGAAACCCAAAATGCCCAAGCGGTAAAGGCCATCCGCTCCTTGCATCGCCTCGTCCTCACCGGCACTCCCCTGGAAAACTCCGTTCTCGACCTCTGGAGCATCTTCGACTTTTTGATGCCCGGGTATCTCGGCTCGGCGCAGGACTTCCGGGAACGTTACGAGGTTCCGATCACCAAGGAACGGGATACCGCCAGCATGGCGCGACTGGCTCGACGCGTCCGCCCGTTTCTCCTGCGTCGATTGAAGCGCGATGTGGTGAAGGATCTGCCCCCCAAGATCGAGCAGGTCTCCTTTTGCGAACTCACGGACGACCAGGCCGCTGTTTACCAACAATTGCTTTCCGCGACCCGGAAGGAGGTCCTTTCGGCGGTGGGGGAGCAGGGGCTCGCCAAGAGCCGGATGCTCGTGCTCACCGCGTTGCTTCGACTGCGCCAGGTCTGCTGCGATTTGAGGCTTCTGCCCACCGCGCCGTCGGATCCATCCGAGGCCCCCGGATCCGCCGCAGCTTCCGGCAAAGTGCAGCTCTTTGGGGAACTGCTGGACGAAATCGTGGACGGCGGGCATCGCGTCCTGGTCTTCAGTCAGTTCACCCGCATGCTCGATCTGCTGGGCGAGGAACTGGAGTCCCGTGGACTGTCCCATTGCCGCCTCGACGGCTCGACAGCGGACCGCCAGGGCGTCGTTCAACGCTTTCAGACCGACACCGGCATTCCGGTGTTCCTAATCTCCCTCAAGGCGGGCGGCGTCGGACTTAATCTGACGGGCGCCGACACGGTCATCCACTTTGACCCGTGGTGGAATCCCGCCGTCGAGGACCAGGCGACCGATCGGGCCCACCGCATCGGTCAATCCCGCGTCGTCACCAGCTACAAGTTGATCACCCGGGGCACCGTCGAGGAGAAGATCCTCGCCCTGCAGCGCCGGAAGCGGGACGTCATCGAAGCGACGTTGACCGGGGAAGAGGCGTTCGCCGGAACCTTGAATTGGGAGGAGATCCAGGAACTCCTCTCATGAGGGTGCATTTCAGTTCGGCCACCCTGTCCGGTTTTCCACATCTGGGTTGGCGAAACCGAGGCTCCTCTGCTCTGTTTTCAGCAGTTCCAACCCATCAGGAGATGTGGCGCAAACCCTGCTAACCCTTCGGTTATGACAGTTATTCGTCCCCACTGTCGCCTCCACTTCACCGCCGCCGACGTGGATTTCATCCTCGCCGCGGTCGGGAAACGTCCCACCGATGCCGAGGCACTCCGGCAACTCCTCGCCGATGACGCCTCCCGCGACCTCCTGCTCGACAGCCCGGGGTTGTACCAGTCCATTCTGGAGTCCCGGGGTTGCCTGACCATCTCACCGCACCTCTACTTCTATGTCCTGGTCCGCCACGCATTGCGGGAGGCGGAAGTGCCCAGCCGGGAGGTGGCCGACTACGTTGCGGAACTGCTGGCCGAGTTCACCTGCACCGAGCGCACGCGAGCCCGTCTCCCCGGCGATGCCCAGCCGATGGACTATTTCTTTGAAATGCTCGCCGCCCTTCCCCGGGCGGATGAGCGCCACGCATTCGCGCTCCGAACCCACATCGGAAACCAGGCGCTGTATTACTCCGGACTCTTCAATGAGCGGATTGCCCAACGGGCACGCCGGCGCGGCTTTCCCGACATTTCCTATTATGAGGGCTTGGGCGAGGCCAGCTTTGCAGCCGCCAGCCATGATCGCTGGGCCAGCCGGCTCGGCCTGGCCAAGCTGTTCGCCCTGCTCGCAGCCTCCTTCCACAAAACGCGTCTCGCGCTGAACGGTCTGACGGATCGGCTGATGTCCCTCGGGGACAACAGCACCCACCTGGATCGAATGCTGATCCACGCCACGTCCTGATTCCCGCCATGGGCCGCGGCCGCACAGCGGAGGAAAGACTCGGAGCTTTTCTTTCCCGCCACTCCTCCTAGGCTTTCCCAATGCCCGCCATGCCCAACGACAGCACCCACAGTCCCGGCGCTCCCCCGTCCGGATTGCCGCGACGCGCTTTTCTCAGGACGGCCGCGGCCGGAATCGCGATGGGTTCCGCCGGCGGACTGTGGATCCCCTCAAGCACCGCTGCCCCAAAACCGTCCGATCCCTCCGAAACACTGGCCGCCCAGTTGTATCGTTCCCTTTCCGAGGAACAGCGACGGTCACTCTGCTTCGCATTTACCGATCCGCTTCGCGACAAGGTGGACAACAACTGGCTCATCACCGGGAAACCCATCAGCCAGACCCTCACGCCGGACCAGCAGGATCTCGTTCAGCAGATTTTTCGAACCCTGCACTCTCCCGAGTTCGCGGACCGTGCGATGGAACAAATGGTCCACGACAGCGAAGGGAAGGGCTTCAATGCCGGGACTTCGGTCGCCCTCTTCGGGGCTCCGGGAACCGGACAATTTGAGTTTGTCCTGACCGGCCGCCATTGCACCCGCCGTTGTGACGGGGACTCAGTCGCCGGGACCGCGTTCGGCGGCCCGATCTTTTACGGGCATCAGGCCGGCGAAAAGGATCGCGAACCGGCGGACCACCCGGGCAACGTCTTTTGGTATCAGGCGAAGCGGGCCAACGAGCTCTACCAGGCGCTGGACGGCCGTCAGCGTAGCGTCGCATTGATCAACAGCACGGGTCGCCCGGAACAGGCGACCGACACCGTTCGGCTCGAAGGGAAGTCGGCGGGACTCCCTGGGATTCCCGTCTCCGATCTGACCCCCGACCAGCGCACGCTCGTCCGCCAAGTCATGGCCGATCTCCTCGCACCATTCCGGAAGCCGGACGCCGGGGAGGCGATGAAACTGGTGGAGGCCCAGGGCATCGAGAAACTGAGCCTGGCCTATTTCCAGCAGCAGGATCTGGGCAACGACGGGGTCTGGGATGTCTGGCAAATCGAGGGGCCGAAGATGGTGTGGTACTTCCGCGGCTACCCGCACGTTCACTGCTGGGTTCACATCCGCGCCTGACGGGTTCAAACGAAGCAACGCCGCCCCCCCGAAACAAGACCTTTACAGTCTGGGGACGCTTCCCATCCTGTGCGGCACATGTCGGCACCCTCGGTATTGACCGTTGATCCCGCGGCGGGCGCAAAGGCGTCCCCATCCCCGGATTCCTGGAACCGATCCCTCGACGAGGCGATCACCCGTTCCCAGGCGTACCTCCTTTCCGAACAGAAGCCGGAAGGATACTGGATCGGCGAACTGATCGTGGACGTCACCCTGGTGGCGGACATGGTCGTTTTCTATCACTGGTGGGGAAAGGTGGACCGCGAATGGGAACGCAAGGCGGTGAACCATATTGTGGCCCGGCAGCTTTCGGACGGTGGATGGAATATCTACCCAAACGGTCCCGCGGAGGTGAACGCCACCATCAAGGCCTACCTCGCCTTGAAACTTGCGGGAGTTCCCGCCACCGACCCGCACATGCTCAAGGCCCGCGAGTGCGCCATCGCCCTCGGCGGTGTTCCCCGCATGAACACCTTTTCGAAGCTGTATCTGGCCCTCATCGGGTTGGTCGGCTGGAATCACGTTCCGACGGTCCCCTGCGAAGTGCTCCTGATCGGGAAATGGTTCCACGTGAATTTTTGGGACATGAGCAACTGGTCCCGAGCCATGCTCATTCCCCTGGCCATCATCAACCATTTCCGGCCCACCCGGCCGCTGCGGAATGGCGTGGATCTCGATGAGCTGTATCCGAATGGCAAGTGGGAGCTGAACGAATCCCTCCGTCCCCGTTATTTCGATTTCAACCTCCGCAATGGATTCCTCTGGCTGGACCGGCTTCACAAGCTCGCCGAATGGTTTGCCCGCCAGGGGCTCCATCCCTTTCGTCAGCGGGCACTCCGCCGGGCCGAAGCGTGGATGCTGGAACGATTCGAAGGCAGTGACGGATTGGCCGCGATCTTCCCCGCGATCCTGAACTCCCTGATTGCGTTGATTGCGCTGGGGTATCCCGACGACCACCCCCAGGTGATCCGGACCCACCGTGAGTTGCTGAAACTGATGCACGTCGAGAAGGACTCCGTCCGCATGGAGCCCTGTTTCTCGCCGGTGTGGGATTCGGCCATCGTCGCCATGTGCCTTCGCGAGTCGGGCGTGCCGCATGACCATCCCAAGATGCGGAAGGCCGCAGGCTGGATCATGGACAAGGAGATCCGGTTCCGTGGGGATTGGATCCACAAGAACCCCGCCAACGTGGAGCCCTCGGGCTGGGTGTTCGAGTTCGAGAACAAATGGAATCCCGACGTCGATGACACCGCAATGGTGCTTCTGGCGCTGCGGCAGACGCCCGGGGACGATCGAAAGCGGCGTGACGAATGCCTCGAGCGGGCCATCCGGTGGATGCTCACCTTCCAGTGCCGGGACGGCGGTTGGGCGGCCTTCGACAAGGACTGCACGAAGAGCATTCTCGAAAAGGTTCCGTTCGCGGATCACAACGCCATGCTCGATCCGGAGTGCGCCGACATCACGGCGCGCATTCTCGAATTGCTCGGATACGAAGGATACCCGGTGACCCATCCCCAGATTCAGGATGCGTTGCGGTTTCTGAGGAATTCCCAGGAGGTCGACGGGTCTTGGTTTGGCCGCTGGGGGGTGAACTACATTTACGGAACCTGGCAGGTGGTCCGGGGACTGAAGGCGCTGAACATCGACATGAACCAGCCGTGGCTCATCCGGGCCCGCGACTGGTTGCGCAGCGTGCAACAACCCGACGGCGGCTGGGGCGAACGTTGCAACACCTACGATGACCCCATTTTCAAGGGCACAGGACCCAGTACGCCCTCGCAGACGGCCTGGGCAGTCATGGGTCTTTGCGCCTTCGGTGATCTAAACGATCCCGCATTACGGCGAGGAATCGAGCACCTCGTCCGAACGCAGAATCCGGACGGGTCCTGGACGGAGGAGGAGATCACCGGAACCGGGTTTCCCCAGGTGTTCTACCTCAAGTACGACATGTATCGGAATTCCT
>JAEUHD010000045.1 GCA_016793645.1 Verrucomicrobiales bacterium | reverse complement strand
CGTCACCGCGGGAAGTTCGGGACGCAGCGACAAGGTGGCGCTGGACCGGGAGACGATCCTGGCGGAGCTGAAGCGGGGCGGGGAGTTGAGTCTGGGGCAGGTGTTGAGACTACGGGTGAGGCATTTTACGGACGGGGTGGTGCTGGGGTCGCGGGAGTTCGTGAACGAGGTGTTCGTGCAGCACCGGGAGAAGTTCGGTCCGCGGCGCCAGGACGGGGCGCGCCGGATCCGGGGTGTCCCGCTCCCGGACTTTCGCGTCCTGCGCGATTTGCGGGTCAGGGCGGTGGGTTGATTTACGAGTGTCCATCGGTTCGCCGATAGAGTTCGGCAAGGGTGGGGTCCCGCATGGTGGAGGTTTCGGTGGGGAATAATATCCTTCATCCGCCCCCGATCATTCCTTGGGTTGCCTCGGGGCCTCGTTTGGCATGGGCCGACGGGCGAGTTCACGTTCCCGAAGCCAAGCGACGAGGACGGGAGTGACGATCAGGATGTGAATCAGCGAACTGATGCTGCCGCCGATCACCGGGGCGGCCAGCGGCTTCATCACTTCGGCTCCCGTCCGGGTGCTCCACATGATCGGCAACAAGCTGGCGATCGTGGTGGCGACGGTCATCACCTTGGGTCGCAACCGCAGTCGCGCTCCTGCCCGGATCGCCTCGATGAGATCCTGGTGGTCGAAGGACTCTCCCCGCTCCAGTTGTCGCTTCGCCAGCGCCTCCTCGAGATACACCACCATGACGACGCCGGTCTGAATGGCGATGCCGAACAGCGCGATGTACCCGATCCAGACGGCGACACTGAAGTTGTATCCCAGCGCATATTGGAGAAAGACGCTGCCGCTCAGCGCAAAGGGAACCGCCAGGATGACGTGCGCGGCCTCCTTTGCGGAATGATACACGATGTACAGCAGCAGGAAGATGATGAGCAGCGACATGGGAATCACGATTCGAAGCGTTTGCTCGGCCCGGATCAGCTCCTCGAACTGGCCGCTGTACTCAATGGTCATCCCGGACGGAAGATTGGGGAGGATCTCCCGCTCGATGCGCCGCTTCACCTCGGTGACGAAACTTCCGAGATCCCTTCCCTGGACGTTTGCCTGGACAAAAACCCGCAGGCGCCCGTTCTCACTCGCGATCTCATTCGGGCCGACCACGCGGCGGATCGTCACCACCTGCGCCAGCGGGATCTGCAGTCCCGAGGACGACGCCACGAGTATCGATCCCAGCCGCTCGATGTCGTCGCGCTCGTCGCGCTGCAAACGAACCTGGATGGGGAAGCGCTGGCGCCCTTCGATGGTGGTTGTGACATTCCGTCCGCCCATGCCGACTTCGACCGCGTCCAACACGCGCTGGGCGTCGAGCCCGTAGCGGGCCAACGCCGTCCGATCCACTTCAAATTCGAGGTACGGCTTCCCCTGCACCCGACTCGGGGCGACACCCACCGCACCGGGCACGGATTCCACCACGCGCTGGACCGCGAACGCCTCCTTTTGCAGCGCGTCGAGGTTGTCCCCGAGCACCTTCACACCGAGTTGTGCGCGGATGCCTGTGGAAATCATGAGCACCCGGTTTTCGATGGGCTGGAGGAATCCGGGAACATAGCCCGGAACCGTCGTCAGCGTCTGGGTCAGCTCGGCGACCAGCCGTTCCCGGGTCATGTCCTCGCGCCACGACGGATTTCGGATGGTCCTCGGCACCGGCAGCACCCCAAACAGCATCCGGTTGGTGGTGATGAACTCCGGCTTCAGCACGATGGTTGTTTCGATCATCTCCACCGGGGCAGGGTCGGTCGCCGTGTCGGCCCGGCCCAGTTTCCCCGCGGCGCTGGCCACTTCCGGCACCTGGCTGATCACACGGTCCTGCCAGGAGAGGATCCGGTTGACCTCGCTCAGCGACGTTGCGGGCAGCAGCACCGGCATGAAGAGAAGGGAACCCTCGTTGAGGGGCGGCATGAACTCCTTGCCGATGCCTGTCACCAATTGCAGCAGCGGGGGCGGAAGGCCGGCGGTGCGCAGCCGGTCCAGGGCGGGGCGGGGCAGGCCGAAGGCCATGAGGATCGCGGACGCCAGCAGGATCCCCGCAGCCCCGAGCACGGTCCGGCGGTGATCCAGCGCCCATCGCAACGCCGGGTCGTAGAGGCGGAGCAGGAAACGCATCACCCAGTTGTCGTGCTCGGCATGGAACGGCCCTCGGACCAGGAACGAGCACAGCACCGGAACGAGGGTCACTGCGAGCAGCGTGGCGCCCACGCAGGCGAAGGTCTTGGTGAAGGCCAGCGGCCGAAACAGCCGGCCTTCCTGCCCCCCGAGGACAAACACCGGCACGAAGGCGAGGATGATGATCGCCATGGCGAAGAAGATCGGCCGTCCCACCTGATGTGCGGCGGCCAGGGTGCAATGCCACGTTTCGGTCGGGGCCAGCCGTACGCCCCCTTTTTCCCGCTCCCGAAGCTCGCACTGACGGATGACGTTCTCCGTCATGACAATTCCCGCATCCACCAGCACTCCAATCGCGATGGCAATGCCGGACAGGGACATGATGTTGGAGGAGATTCCGAACTGCCGCATGAGGATGAACGCGACCAGGATCGAAAGCGGGAGTGGGATGGTGACGATGAGGATGCTCCGGAAATGAAAGAGGAAGAGAATGTGCGCCAGCGTCACCAGCAGCATCTCCTCCCAGAGCGCGTCCTTGAGCGTGGCCAGGGTGCGTCCGATGAGGTCACTCCGATCATAGAACGGCTCGATGGAAACACCGGGCGGCAGGCCGGGACGGATCTCTTCCAGCCGTTCCTTGACCCGGCGGATCACCTCCATCGCGTTTTCCCCGGTGCGCATGACGACGATTCCGCCGACGACCTCCCGTCCGTCCACATCCAGGGCCCCGCGCCGAAACTCCCCACCCAGTTGGATGGTGGCCACCTGGTTCAGATAGACGGGCGTGCCGTTGGTCGTGGTCCGCAGGGCGATCTTCTCCAGGTCTCCGACGCCGCGGATCAGGCCCACGCCGCGCACCACGAACTCCATGCCGTTTTCTTCGACCGTCTTTCCCCCGACGTTGAGGTTGTTGGCGGAGACCGCGGCGAGGACGTCCTGAAGTGACACCCTCACCGAACGCATCTTCAGCGAACTGACCTCGATCTGATATTGCCGGACGAAGCCTCCGATGCTGGCCACCTCCGCCACGCCGGGCACTGCGTTCAATTGGTATCGCACGAACCAATCCTGGATCGCGCGGAGGCGTCCGAGGTCGTATCCCCCTTCCGGCACCTTCCTGGGATCCACCCGCAGGTAATACTGATAGACCCACCCGAGTCCCGTGGCGTCGGGCCCCAGCTGGGGCGTGACCCCGGCGGGCATCAATGTGGTCAGGTAGCTGAGGCGTTCCAGCACACGCGACCGGGCGAAGTAATTGTCCACATCGTCCCGGAAGATCACCGTGACGAGGGAGAATCCGAACATCGACGTGGCGCGGACCGTTTTTACGCCGGCCAGCCCCTGCAGATTCACCGAGAGCGGGTAGGTGACCTGGTCCTCGACCTCCTGCGGGCTCCTTCCAGCCCAGTCGGCAAACACGATCACCTGGTTTTCGCTGAGGTCCGGGATGGCGTCCACGGGCGTCGAATACACGGCGCGAACCCCCCACGCGGCGAGGAGCAGCGCGCCGCACAACACCAGGAACCGGTTGCGCAGGGACCAGGAGATGAGTGCGCTGATCACGGGGCCACCTCCGTGCCGCAGTCCGGCATTTCCGCCCCGAAGTAGGGGTTTCGCATCGGGCCCGACGTCTGGATCCATTCCGCCCGCGACGGCGCCCCGGGGAACGAGGTTTTCGTCATCGGACAGCGGTACAGCTTGAGACGGGCGAACTCGGGATCCGTGGCGCGAAGCAGGCGGCCCACCGGTACGGCGGACTCCATGAACCGGTTGAATTCCCGGCGCGCCGCCGCGAGATCCGGAGCCGGCTCGAGGTGGCTGTTTTTTGTCAGCGACGTCATCCGCGAGGCCCAGGCGGGTTCGGATCCCAGAACGCGAACGGCGGTTTCCACCCGCGCGTGCACCCCCGGTGCGGCCGCGTTGAACCCGTTGAGGTCGTCCTGGGCCAGGGCCCGGGAGAGGGCGGCTGCGGACTCCATCAATCCCCGGGCGGAAGCCTTCTGTTCCGCAGTGAGCGCAGGTGCCGCGGTCGGGGAGTGGGATTCCGGGGACGTTGCGGAGGCCGCCGCGGGTCCGGCCGCGGCCAGATTCAGTTGCGCCTGGGCATCCAACAAGAGAGCGCCCGAGGTCACCACCCGCTCGCCGGCCGTCACTCCCTCCAGCACCTCGACGTCGGAGTCCCCCCAGCGGCCGGGAATGATCCGACGGGGTTGGTAGGTTCCGGACGCCAGTTCCACAAACACCACGGGGCGTCCGCCGGGATCGAGGACGGCACTCCGCGGAACGGTGAGGACGTCCGGGAATACGACCTGGACCTTCGCCGTGCCGTACACCCGATGGGACAGCAATCGGTGTCGTTTCCCGCCGGATTCGACCCAGGGATTCGGAATGGGAACCCGGACCAGGGTGCTCCGGGTCTCCGGCTCGAAGTTGGGATTGATGAACGCGATGGTGTTCGTGAAGACGCGTCCCGGCACGGACGCCAGGCTGATCTCCACGGTCTGCCCCGGTTGAAGCCAGGGCAGGTCCCGTTCGTAGGCAATGCCCTTGAACCACATGGTGGAGAAGTCGGCGAGTTCGAAGAGGTCCTGTCCCTGCGTGACGTTCTGACCCTCGTAGACGGCGCGTCGGACGACGGTGCCGGTCATCGGGGCCAGCAGTTCCACGTGCAGATTGGTCTCGGCGAACTCGGTGCGCAGGCGGGCAATCTGGTTCGTCCCGAGTCCATATTGCACCAGGCGTTGTGCGGCGGCCTGGACCAGCGGCGTTTCCCCCTGGGGATTCCGGGACAGGGACAGGTATTCCCGAACCGCGGTCAGGAGCGTGGGACTATAGATCCTCGCCAGCGGCTCGTCCTTCACCACTTCGGCGCCGTCGTAGGTGATGAAAAGGGTGTCGAGCCGGCCCTCGACATACGCGGAGAGCACCCGGTGCCGTGTGTCGTCGTCGTCGAGCGTCCCGGCCAGATGCACCGACCGTCGCAGCGGCTGACGGAGCACCGGCGAGGTCTGCACGTCGATGACGCTGATGCTGGCGGGGCTCAGGGTGAGTCCGTCCGAAACCGGGGCTCCCGCCTGTCCTTCGTAGACCGGGGCGAGATCCATCCCGCAGATCGTGCATTTGCCCGGAGTCTCCGACCGGATCCAGGGATGCATGGGGGACTGGTAGAACAGGATCCGGCGCGAATCCGCGGAGTTCCGGGGTGCGGAGGGAACGGACCGGCGGTCCCGTGCGAACCATCCCGCGCCCGCGGCGGCGGCCAAAAGAAGGACGAGAAGAATGCGTTTCATGATGGGGTTGGGATCAGCCGCGGGGAGCGGCGGGGGCATTGGTGGAGGTGTTGTGACTGGAGAGCTGGAACAGCGAGTCCAGATCCCCGAGACCGCAGCACAGAACCAGTTCGCCGAGGGCGCTCCATTGTTCGGCGATGGCGCGGGCTTCCTCCAACTGTGCCTGGAGGCGTGCCCGCCGGGTGTCGAGGACATCGGTCAGGGAGCCGCGTCCGGACATCCAGGCGCCCAGCGCCGCGGTCCGGGCGGCCTCGGTCTGGGGTAGGATCTCGTTGCGATAACTGAGGGCGGTTTGGCGCGCGGCCTCGATGGCGGTGCCCAGCCGGTAGATTTCCTCCCGGAGCCCCAATTCGCGTCCCGCAACATCCAGACGAACGGCTTCCAATTGCGCTTCGTCCCGCTGGATTTCCCGGCGGTACCGCTCCCGGTTGAACCAGGGGAGACTGACTGAGAGCGTGAATTGCCCCTGGCGAAATCCGCCGTCGCCGGAGTACTGGCGGCCGGCGACGCCCAATCCCAGGTCGGGGCGCCGCTGGCGTCGGCTGGCGGTGAGGGACGACTCGGCGGCGGTCCGTTCCCGGTCGAGCACGCGAAGTCCGGCCTCCGAGCGGAGGGCCAGCCGGAGCAGTTCCGGAGACCTGGGCAGTTCTTCCGCCGCGGGAGGAAGCGTCAGCGGGGGAAGGGGAGCCTCGGGATCCCGGCCGAGCGTCCGGTTCACCGTGGCCTGTGCGGCGGCGAGCGCCTGTGCGGAGCTGCGGACCTCCGTTTCGCGACGCGCCAGTTCACTCTGCAGCCGCAGAACATCGACGGTGGTTCCCTCCCCGGATCGAAACCGCGCCTCCGCCGCGGCGACATTGGACCGCAACGCATCCAGATCCTCCCGGCCCAGTTCCACCGTCCGTCGTGCGAGCGCGGCCGCAAACAATGCGGCGGTGAGGTCCCGTCGGGACTCCTGGAAGACCAGTTCCACCCGGGCGGCCTCCACTCCGGCCTGGGCCTGGGCCTTTTTCCGGGCGGCGGTTTCCTTGCCGAGGATCGGCAGCGGCTGCTCGATGCCGTAGATCAGATTTCCCTCCTCGGAGGGGTTCATGCCGTTGGGGCTGTACACGGCACCGCCGAAGAGTGCCTTGGGGTCCTCGAACCGGCGCACTCCCTGGGCGTTGAACGTTGCCGCGCGCGACCGCTCCCCCGCGGCCGCCAGTGCCGGGAGGTTGGTGCGCATCACCTCGACCCAGCGCGAGATGACCGGAGGCGACAGGATTTCCGGCGGGACCTCGGGCGGGGCGGCGCCCAACACGGAGGTGAGACAGACGGCAATCCACGGAGACGGGCAACCGACACGGACCGACCCGGAACGGACGGAAAAGAGCTTCATGATTCAGAATCCCCAAGAAACCAGACACGACGAACACCGACACGGAACGGCGCGGGCACGACACAGCAGTCCTGCACCCGCGCCGGGCACAGGACGTCCGCAGGGGGATTCTGCTCAGATCAGGAGGGTCGCATGCCGCAGGAAGAGCGGTATGCGGGGGGCCATCGCGCCGGCCATTGCGGGCGGGGGCCCCGAGGAAGTCCGGGACGGGGCCGCCGGAAGTTGCCACAGGGCAAACAGCAGGGCGGATGTCGAGGGGGCCTTCCCTTCAGGGGCGACCGGGGTGGCCTGGAGGGGCACCCGTGGAGACGGGCTCTCGGGAGCGCTGACGCAGCAGTGTGCACGACAGCGATTCGTGGCCGCCGGACGGCAGCAGGCCCCGCTCCCGGAGTCTGCGTTTGAAGTCGTCCAGCCACTTCCGGACATCGAAGCCGTCGGCGACAGCCACAACGGCATCGCCAGGAGCAGGAGGCTCAGGATGCAGTTGCCGAGAAGTTTCATGAGGTGCCGAAGCGCTTCTTCAATCCCAAGGAAGCGCCACCGGACGCCGGGTTCAAGTGTTTTTCCTGCGGTGGAACCCTGAACGCGAGCCCGGGTCGATGCCGCGGGTCCCGCACTCCTGGGTTCCAAGCGACCGGAGTCCGGGACGCTGAAACCTCAGGGTTTCCCATACAGCTTGCGAAGCGCGACCGCGGAAAAACTCCGGGTCCGCCCCTCCTGCGAGCGAACCTTCAGGGAACCCTTCACGATCTCCACAACGACTCCGGCGTATCCGGGTATCTCGACATGTTGCCCATAGGCGCATTGGGGGAAATCCGCGCGGGTGGCGTAGGTGCGGATCGCCCGGACCGGAGTGGTAAAGTCGGGGTTTTCAATGAACTGCCGAACGGGTTCGGCGGGTTCGGACTGGGGCGCAGGCTCCGCGGCGGGGACGTCCGGGCCTGGAACCTGGATGGACCGGACTGGCGTGGACCGGTCGGGAGGTGCAAAGAGCGCCTTGAGCCGGTGGGCATTGAACTGCTGGGTGATCCGGTCGCTGGACCGCACGCGGATGGACTGGTTGTTGATCTGGATCACCACGCCCTCGAATCCGTGGATGTCCACGTGGACTCCCAGCGCGCATCGGGGCCAGTCGGCGCGCCCGGTCATCGAACTGATCGGCTGGGGCTTTCCGGAGAAATCCGGATTGGAGATGACTCCGGAGGCGATGGGGGCTTCCTGCCCGTGAAGCGTGTTCTCGGTCGATTCCATGAGCCCGGCAGGATCGCTCCCGGGAGTCTGCCTTGCGAATGGATTCTTTCGCGCTCCACCGATTTCGCGATTGCAATCGTCCGCTCCTCCGTTGTGGGGCCGGCGGCGTTGGTTCCTGCTTCGGCATTGACGGCGCGGGGGCCGGTCCACAGGGTCCTCCAACAATCCCCGCCCCGCTTCCGGTTCATACCCACTTTTTTCGGTCCAACGCCGCGCTGCGTTCCGGAATCGGGGGGAGTTCCCGGCGGGTGCTGGGAACCGAACCCCAAGACCCACCCATGACCCCATCGAGTTCCCACGTTCGCACCGCCGGCGGCCTGGTGCTGTCCGTGCTTTCGTTGACGCCCGCAGCCCACGGCATTGGGTTCCGACTTCCGAATCAGGACGCGTCGGCGATTGCGCGCGGCAACGCCTTTGCCGCCACCGCGGACAACCCGTCGGCCATTTATTACAATCCGGCGGGCATCACGCAGCTCGAGGGAACGCAGGTGGAGCTCGGACTGACCTCGTATCTCGGAATCAACACGTTTTACGACTCCCCGGGCGGGAACGACACGCGTTCGGACTTCGAGGTCAAGCCGTCGCCGCAGGTCTACGTCACCTACACCCCAAAGGACCTGCCGGTGTCGTTCGGCCTGGGGGCCTATGCGCCGTTTGGATTGGGGGTTGAATGGCCGGAGGATACCGGCTTCCGGTCGATCGCCATCGACGCCAACCTCAAATACATCACCGTCAATCCGGTGGTTGCGGTCAAGGTGCTGCCGACGCTGTCGGTCGCCATGGGGCCGACGATCAACTATTCCCAGGTCGCGATCTACCGGGGCATCGCCCGGCCGAACGACGCCTTCAATTTCCGGGGTGAGGATTTCGCCTACGGATTCAACGCCGGAATCCTGTGGCAGCCGCTGGAGAAGTGGTCCTTCGGGGCCAACTATCGGAGCGCGACGACCCTCGATTACTCCGGGCATTCCGACTACAACCCCGGGAATCCCGAGGTGAACATTCCCTCGGCCGCGACCACCGCGTCGGTGCCGTTTCCGCGAATCGTGTCCGGGGGTGTGTCCTACCGCCCGACGCCGAAATGGAACGTCGAAGTCAACGTGGACTACACCGACTGGAAGTCGCTGAAGACGGTGACCCTGGAGGGAACCTCCCAGCTCGGATTCCCGATCGATCTTCCCCTGCAGTTCGATTGGATGGGCACCTGGATGTATGAACTGGGGGTGACCTACAAGTTCGACAGCGGGTGGTTCGTCAGCGGCGGCTATTTTCACATCAGCGAGACCATCCAGACCCAGTACTACACGCCGGCTGTTCCGGATTCGGGATTGCATGTCGCCAGCGCCGGCTTCGGGTATTCCGAACAGCACTGGAGCTTTGCCGTCGCGGCCCAGATCATCGTGGGGCCTGATCGCGACGTCGTCGGCAGCCCGACCAATCCCTTCTCCGGCGAGTCTGCGGATGGCACCTACCAGATCGTCATTCCCACGATCTCATTTTCCGTCGGCTACCACTTCTAGTCCCGCCCCGGGCCGGGAAGTCCGTCGACACATGCCCCCGCAAATCACCCCATGATCGAACACGCCTCCTTCATCAAGCAGTTGATGGCCATGAGCCGGCGGGAAAGACCCTCCGCCTTTACGCCGGCCCCTCCGCCCGCGCCCCGGACCGGTCCGCCGACACCGCGGGACGACGCCTTCCACTACAAGTACTACACCGACTCCCCGGGGATCTTTTGGTACGCCGAGTGGTGGTATTTCAATTTCACCGATCCCGTCAGCGGCGTTTCCGGCATGTGCGCGATCAACGTGTTCAATCCGGGCAACATCGACCTGCTGGGTCTGCCCGCCCTGACCGCGGCGATCTTTCCACCGGGACAGACGCTCGTTCCGGCAATCACCGACTATTTCGATCTGGATGACTTCACGCCGTCCTATGAGAACGCCAACACGACCCTGGGAACCGCCAACCGGATCACGGTGGTGAATGAGGCCACCTACCGGGTGGAGGCGGCGTCGCGGGACGGATCGATGCGGCTGGATCTGACCTACACCCGCCGGGACGACCCCATCTTTCTCGCGCATGACGTCCGTGGGGACGAGGAACCCTGGGAAATCAGCAGTTGGCTCGTCGACATGCCCGCCGCCGTGGTCAACGGCACCGTCACCTATCAGGGGGTCGTCTATACCTTGAAGAATGTCCGTGGCTATCACGACCATGACTGGGGACTCTGGCATGTGTACGCCCGGACGTGGAGTTGGGCGCAGTTCTGCAATCCGGAGCGGGAGATCTCCTTTGACCTGGGGGTCCACGCCGCCTTCCAGGTGTCCGATTGCTATTTTCGATACCGGGACCTCCGGATTCTCTTCGCGCAGGAGAAATTCAAGGTGACGGAGGATGGATGGGAACGCTGGGACGTCTTCTGGAAGTATCCCACCCGACTGACTTTTGCGGGTGAGGATTCCACGGGACAGTATCGCCTGGAACTGGCCTGGACCATCCGCCAGACCTGTCCGATTTGGAAGGCCCCCATTCTCGTGTACGAGCAATCGGCAGATTACGTCGGGACCCTGTATCGCAAGGGGGCGTCCGGGGAATGGGAATCCATTTTGACCATCCGGGAACCGGGATTTGCCGAATACACCGATACCTGGCTCTAGCCGGGGGGTCAGCGCGTCGTTCCCTCCGCGGCTACGCTTTCTTCGTTGCGTCGCGGCGGGTCTGTTCAATGAGGTCCCAAAACTTTGGATTCTCGGCCAGGGCGGCGTCCTCCTCGGAGGCCAGATTGGAGCGGAACAGGAAGTCCTTGAGGGAATGCTTGCTGAGGACGCGGTGCACGATGATGCCGAGAGGATGGCGCTCAAAGTAGATGCGGTAGTCGCCGAGGCGGTACCGGGTCAGCGTCCGGCCGTTCCGGGTCAGATGACCGTATTGCCCTTCCTCGCGCTGCAATTCCTGCGGCAATCCCCGGAACTGTCCGAGCACCTGGAGCTGCAGGTCCTTCGGCAGCCGGGCAAGCTCCCCGGCGCTGGTGGGATTGAAAATGATCTGAAACGGGGCCATCGCGGGAGGGACGTTGCCGAAGCGATGCACAACCCGCAAGCCGGTCCGAGGGAATGAACCCACTCACTCGGCCCTTGAACCTGCGACTCGGTCGCGACGAAATGCACCGATGACGGAGGACGATCCGGGCTCCACCGGAGAAGGCACGAAGGACTTTGCGGTGCGAACGGCCCTCGGAACGGAATGGGAGGAATGCACCGCGTTGACCGGCCTCCAGGACCCCGGGTGTGCACAACCGCAGCGTGACCGCGTGCAACGGTATCACGGCGTGATCCGGGGATGGCTCCTGTGGGTATTGGTCGCCGTCGCGGGTTGTGGACCACAGGCGGGCACCGCGGGCACCCCCTCGGCGGGACGAACCGGTGACACGGCCGGTCCGGAGACCGCTGCGCGGGATCCGCGCGTGGAGTTGGAGGCACAGGGCCGATACGTCTTCGAGAGGAATTGCGTCGCCTGTCATGGGCGCTGGGGAGACGGGCGCGGTGAACTGGCCGTGGGGATGGCGCCGCGCCCCAGCAATCTCACCCGGGCCCGGTTCAAGTTCCGGTCGACTCCCTCCGGCTCGCTCCCGACCGACGAGGATCTCCGCCGGGTCGTCACGCTCGGGATCGCGGGCAGCTCCATGCCGGCGTTCGCCGCCCTTCCGGACCGCGACATCACCGCCGTCATCACCTATCTCAAGACATTCTCCCGGCGGTGGGACAATCCCTCCCTGAAGTCGCCTCCGGTGGCATTCCCCGCTCCGCCGTCCTGGCTGGAGGATCCGGAGGCGCGTCCCGAACATGTCCGGAAGGGTCGTGAGTTGTACCGCGCCAACTGTGCTTCATGTCATGGGGACACCGGACGGGGCGACGGTCCTGCCGCCGCCGCCCTGGAGGATGACGCTGGGAAACCGGCACCCCCGCACGATCTCACCACCGGTTTGTGGAAAAGCGGACGCGATCCCGCCGATCTCTTCCGCACGCTCTCCACCGGCATGGACGGGACGCCGATGCCGTCCTTTGGGGATGCGCTCGGTGTTGGGGACCGGTGGGATCTGGTGAGCTTTCTCCTGTCCCTCCCCGCAGCGTCGCAGCCCGGCGCCCGGTGAACCCTTCGAAAAGGTTCCCGGAGGTTGAACGGTGGCTGCGGGCTGCCGCCCGCCCGTTGCGAAAAATGGGAGGGATGGCGTGCCGCCGTCCCCAATCAATTCCGGGGCCGAGCGCGTGAATGGGATTCGGGCAACTCCCCACACGAGTGGCGTGACTTGAATTGGGCCCGCAGCATGCGAGCCCTCCCCAAAAAGGTGGCTGCGGGCTGCCGCCCGCGGGTGACCTCTCCTTCGCGCCCGCTGCGCGAAGGACCGGCGTGTCGGAAATCGCCGGCCCACCCATTGCAATGAACGGGAGGGATGGCGTGTCGCCGTCCCCAATCAATTCCGGGGCCGAGCGCGTGAATGGGATTGGGGCAACTCCCCACACGAGTGGCGTGAATTGAAGTGGGCCCGCAGCATGCGAGCCCTCCCCAAAAAGGTGGCTGCGGGCTGCCGCCCGCGGGTGACCTCTCCTTCGCGCCCGCTGCGCGAAGGACCGGCGGGTTTCGAAGTCACCTGCCGATACCGCTGAGGCGTCGATGCGTGCCGTATCCACGACAGCGCGCTTCACCTGCATCGATCTCCGATTCGCCGCCCTCGGTTGCAGTCGCACGCCTTGACTCATCGCATGATTCCCGCAGAGTTCTTTTATGCTTCTCACCGCCGTTCTGATTCCAGCCGAGGAGGGCGGTTTTGTCGCCTTCAACCCCGAGACAGGCACTACGACTCAAGGCGAATCCGTGCCCGAGGCCATCCGCAACCTCCGCGAGGCCACGGAACTGTATCTGGAGGAGTTTCCTTTGGCTCAGACCGGCCAGCCGTTGTTGACGACTTTCGAGGTGGCGTCTCATGCCTAGACTGCCTCGCGTCTCTGGTGCCGAGGCCGTGCGTGCTTTGCAGCGTCTCGGCTTCGAGGTCGCTCGGCAGCGCGGCAGCCACATGGTCATGCGGCGCGGTTCGTCCGCCTGCGTCGTTCCCAACCACCGCGAGACCAAGACCGGCACGCTGGCGGGACTTCTCCGGCAGGCCGGCGTTTCTCCAGACGAGTTCATCGCAGCACTCTGAACCGGAAGCGCCGAACCAGAGCGCCCAAACGAACCGCCGTCCCCAATCAAGTCCGGGGCCGAATGCGTGGATGGGATTGGGGCAACTCCCCACACGAGTGGCGTGACTTGAATGGGGCCCGCAGCATGCGAGCCCTCCCCAAAAAGGTGGCTGCGGGCTGCCGCCCGCGGGTGACCTCTCCTTCGCGCCCACTGCGCGAAGGACCGGCGTGTCGGAAATCGTCCGCCCGCCCATTGCAATGAACGGGAGGGATGACGTGTCGCCGTCCCCAATCAAGTCCGGGCCCGAGCGCGCGAATGGGATTCGGGCAACTCCCACACGAGTGGCGTGAATTGAAGTGGGCCCGCAGCATGCGAGCCCTCCCCAAAAAGGTGGCTGCGGGCTGCCGCCCGCGGGTGACCTCTCCTTCGCGCCCGCCGCGCGAAGGACCGGCGGGTCGGAAACCACCCGTCCGCCCATTGCAATGAACGGGAGGGATGGCGTGTCGCCGTCCCCAATCAAGTCCGGGGCCGAGCGCGCGGACGGAATTGGGGCAACTCCCCACACGAGTGGCGTGAATTGAAGTGAGCCCGCAGCATGCGAGCCCTCCCCAAAAAGGTGGCTGCGGGCTGCCGCCCGCAGGTGACCTCTCCCTCGCGCCCGCTGCGCGAAGGACCGGCGCGCCGCCGTCCAACTGCCGAAAGCGCATGACCTCCCGACATTGATCCAGGAATCGGAGCCTCGGATTGAGGATGTAGCGCTCCAACATCCGATGGGGTGCGGAACGCCGCCCCCTTCGTCCCCGGACGGAACCGGTCGGGATCCCGTCCACCCGCGTCGATCTCACTTCCCCATCCGCTTCGGCGTTCATCCCCGAACTCTATCCAACCCCTTGATTCACCCGACCATCCCAAAAGCATCCCGAGAAATGAGGAGCGGAGGCGGGACTGCGAACCACAGTGTCGAGTTGGGCGGAACCTCCCCGATGTCGAATTCTTAAAAAGAGCTCTCTCCCAACGAATGCCAGACTCAGTTGGACGGCGCGCCTCCGGGTTAGGCCGAAGAACTCCTATCGCGCCGGACTCGCCCGTCCAATCGGACTCGAATTGGGCGGAAGGCGCAATGCCCGAATGTATTGCAACCCTTCTATTCGCATGGACATAGACAGCGGACTAGGCTTTACTCCGTACAGATAGGCGGAACCGACTTCCGCCCAATAATAGTTCGCTGCAATGAGCACGCGCATCCAGATGCCCCTAGCCGCAAAGTGGCTTCTTGTTCCTTGGGCTTTGGTTTCCGCTTGGGCGTGCGAGGTGTGGTTCCACCGTATCTTCGAGCGCGGCTTCAGATACAACCCCTACATTCTTCAGTTTGAGTTGGGATGGACTCGGCTATTACTGGTCGTGTGTGGCGTGGTTGGGGTTGTGTTCTACGAGAGATCAAGAGCCGTGATGCCGGGTTGGAGTAGAGTTCTGTATCTCTTGCTGATTACGCTGGCAGGTGCGGTGCTGGTTCTGGATCTGATTATCTCCCAGCTTGTGACCCCCGCGCCATGAGCACGCCATCAACAGCGAACAAGCCGGCTGCACCGAACGCCGAGCTCGCGCCTCGGTTGATAATCGGGCACCATTGGCTCGGCGTCGGTGAGCCAGGACGTTCGGCGACCATTCCATGATCCAGCAACGGCCAGGAGATCTGCTCGAAGTAGAGTTCGAAGGAAAATTCTACTATCTCGTGGTCCTGACACGAATTGCTCTGTTCGGCGGAAATGTCGTCTTCGCGTTTCATGGTGACGGATCACGACACCCCCGCGCCTCGCTGACGCCGGTTTCTCCGGGCTTCAATATCTGCACCGACCTGTTGCTCCCGAAGAAGAAGGGCACCGTGCAGCGCCTGGCGCGGATCGGCGAGTTGGAACCCTACTGGCGAACGAAACTGGTCAAAGCGACGAATGAGCACCGCCCAGGACACAAGGCGTCGCGTTGGTTCATCTACCACGTCGAGGCCTATGGCGAGGTGATCGAAGACAGGACCACCATGCCTCCTAAGTATGCCGACGCAATGGACAACGGCATGCATTGCTTCACACTAGTGACGGAGATGATTCTGAGTGGATACATCCCAAGCAAGAACCCGTTCCTGTGACATACGTCCCACCGAACCACACCAGATCGATGCGCCGAACAAGGCTTCTCCAGTGAACGCGCCGATTGCGCCGCGGCTTGATTCCGGGAAGACTTCGCGGCGCGTCACTGAGCGGCGACGTTCGGCAAGGTAAGACATGGAAGACATCGTCGCGGTGAAAGTTCGGGACTCGATAATGAGCGCGCATTATTTCATTACGTGGGGCCGCATCTTTGACCGAGTTGATCCAAAGAGTCTTGAGGCGGTTGTTGCCAAGCAGGCATCGAGTTTCGGAATCAAGAATCCTCGATCAGTTACCGTGTGCGACAGCCTGCAGGAAGCATCGCACGCTCGTTATTTCCATGAAGCCATTTTCCACATCTCCCAGGAGAAGATCCCATTCGGGAAGAGCACCTACGGACCTTGGTGCGCAAAGATGAAGCGGTCGATGCTGGTCGGCCAACAGCTTTTCTACTGCGGGATTTCGAAGAAATTGCCGAACAAGATCGCTCCACTCGAACCGCCGCCCGTCGTTTCGACATCGAGCGCGCCGGTTAATCGGACGCTGGATTCGCTGCCAGCTCCCGCTTCCCGCGGCGGTCGGTGAGCTTTCTGACGTTGAAGGAGCTTTCCGCGCTGTGGGTGGATTTAAGGACCACGAAGGTGGAGCCTTGGATAACGGTGCAGGCGATGGCCATTCTTCTGATTCGCGCGTTCTTGGAGCAGCGCAGGGAGGAGCTTCTGAAGTTGACTGGATTGCGGCGCATTAACGTGGCGACCGGATTCGACGATGGGGACTTGTATGAAGTAGTGCAGACCCCAATCTCTCCGAAGATCAACCCGGCTGTTGCAGTGAACGCGCCGATTGCGCCTCGGCTCTATTCTTGGCACGCTTGTCGTCGTGTCACTGAGCAGCGACGGCAGCACTACACCACACGACAAATATATGGCTAAAGCAAAGAAGCAATCATTGGCAGAGAGTCGCGGCATTTATGATTCACGCGAGTCCAACAGCATCGCAGTTGTTCTGGTGGCAGCGAGCATTGACGCTACATCGAAGGCTCTGGCAGACGAGTTGAAGTCCGAACGGAGAGAGTGTGACATTTACGGGACGAAGTTGAAGTTTTCAGGTTCAGCATATTTCCCGTTTCAGCTTTCCGGGCACACTTGGACGACTATCGTGTCGGGATACGACCCGGAAGTGTTTGACGCTTCGCTCGCCAAGCGCCTGTCGGCGCGACTAAAGGCCAAAGCGATTGGATATGTTTTTGAGGACACGTCTTGTTCCACCACGTGCCAGTTATTTGATGGTGGTGAGTTGGTGGAAGTTATTTACCACGACTTCGAGTCAGACGCAGCCAAGGCCAAGATGCTCACTCCTGCGGAGTTCGCACAGCTTACCAAAAAGGGATTTCGAGATGGGTTTTACTTTCATTCAAAGATTCGCCCCCTGAAGGCGGGCGCGATCACCCAAGACTCGCTGGATGACGCGATTGCCGATTTTTTCCGGGCGCAGGATGCACTGCTGTTTTTCCTGACCTCAGAGAAGGGAGGCACATTTACTCTCGACGCAGGCGGCGCTGCCGATGTTCTGCGTGCTGACATGGTGCTTGCGAATCCAAAGCAGAAGACCGACAAGAAAAAAAAGATGGACGAGTTTTTGAAGCAGTTTCCTTGGAATCAATGATCGTGCTGCCTATAGAAGCGCTCCACCCGACCCGCCGCGCCCCGCTTCGAGTTCAGACGCTCCGGTGCATCGGACGCTGGATTCGCTGCCAGCGCCCGCTTCTGGCGGCGGTCGGTGAGCTCCGGACGTTCGGCAATGAACGGTGCCCACAGTGAATAGCGACACATCAATTTCTAAGTCGAGCGATGCCGATCCAGGAGAATCGCAGCGCGTCCTTCGCTGGCTGATCGTGGCATTGATTGTATCTTCGATTGCAGGTGGAGTTTCAGTGGTGACGAATGTCGCATCATTCGGTAGTCACGCAGGTTCCTCAGGTGCGACCACTGCCCTTAACCATCACACTTTGACAGGTCGGACTGCGGTGGCGGCGCTCTCTATTTTTCAGGCCGCTTTGGTCATCGGGATTCTTCGACGCAGGCGCACCGCCTGGCGCGCTGCGTTTGTTCTCCCTGTGCTTTGGGCTTTGATAGCTGGGATCATCTGCTGGCCGCAGATTTCTGCTACATCTCCGGACTGGACGGCCGCGATTCCACTCGCCTTTCTTGCGGGCGTTGCTGTTTGGCAGACGGTCATCTGGCGACGGAAGTGGACGGCATGTGAGGGCCTATTCCAATGAAGCCAGTGCCGAACAAAGTCACTGGAGCCAACAGCCGCCATTCGCTCGGATTCAGCCATGAATGACTGTCACAACGTTTTGGTCGCAGGCGTGAGCGAGCTACCAGCGGCTGTGGTTCAGCTCGGGCGTTGGGCAGGGTCGATCACATGCAACACCAGAAGCTACTACCCCAGACGCGGCTTCTAACGGGCTGCATCTTGGTCCTCGTGCTGGCCGCTTGGTCAACTATAGCGCCTCACTCGTTTCCCTGGATGCCCGACAGGCAAGAAGGTATTCCGATCACTTCGTTTGTGGTGGCACTAGGGGCGGCACTGATTGCTATCACGCTGCTTGTACCAGAACTCCTAACCGGGAGCCGAGTGAGGAGGGGAATTTGCCTGGTAGCCTTGGTGTATTCTGGGTACGTAGCAGCTCGACTTGCCTTCTGGCTGCTTTCTTGTTTGGCCTAGCTGGGAGTCTGTGCAATACCGATTGCCCAACAAAATCAATGCACACGAACCGCCGCTACCCGTTTCGACTTCGGGCGCGCCGGTTCCTCGGACGCTGGATTCGTTGCCAGTGCCCGCCTCCAGCGGCGGTCGGTGGGTCGTTGGCCGTTTAGGACGCGCCATGTCATCACGACGCATCATCATCGGCCTCCTGATAGGCGGATGCCTCCTTGCGGTCGGATTGGCTGCCGTGTGGTATTTCGGATTTCCAGAGCGGCTCGTCCCGATTGCGCTTTTCGTTGTTGGGGGAATTGTCGGCGGCACCTTCGCGCACATCCACCGAAGCAGGTCGCTGCGGCGATACTGGGAGCGGGCGTGCATGGGCATACGCTGGCGGCGGTCTTTCCCGGATGCTCCGAAGGCCGACATCCGCGAGTTCCTGTGCCTCTTCGTTGACGCCTTCGCGTTCAGCCAGAAAAGGCGCAGTCGCTTTTCACCGGACGACCGAGTGATGGATATTTATCGTGCGTTGTATCCGCCAGACGACAGCTTGGCAGACAGTCTGGAGTTGGAGACTTTGGCGTTGAGATTGGAGAAGCGATACGGGATTGATCTGCACGCGCTGTGGCGAGACGACGTCACACTCGGACAGTTGTATGAACACACTAGAGCATGAGCGGCCGAACAATCCGCTCGGCACGAACTGCCGCCCCGCTTCTGCGCTCAGGCCTGGCCAGCAATTTCGTCGCGCCCAGTCCGCCCAACGCCTGCTCACGGGCGGTAGTCGGTCAGCGGTTCGTTCGGCGGCATCGCACGCGTGAGCACTCAATGGCCAGCCTACAGAATACTCGGACTTGCGAGCGGCTTGCTCACATCCATCGGGTTTGCCGGCCTCTGGCTGTGCAAGCAGGTGCGGGAGCATCAGGGCGTTACCGAGCGCCAGTTCATGGAGACCACCGGCGGCGGCGTGGCGGTCTGGTCGCTGTCGGCCTGTTTTGTCCTCGGCTTGCTCATACTGTTTCCCATTTCACTCTACCTCCAGAAGCGAGCAGGCGTTTCTTTGCCAGGGCCGACGGTGCCCAGTTGGATTGCTTGGCTACTGAGAGCCGTGATGATCCTCGGAGTTGTTCTGCTGCTCTTGATTCTGATCGGTGTGGGATTGACCAGTATCTTCCAGAGATGATCAGAACGCCGAACAAGGTCACTGGAGCGAACAGCCGCCCCGCTTCGCCGTTCGAGAGTCGCGGGCTTCGGCGATGCACTCAGGTGGTCGAGAGTCATTGGCGTCACGACGGCGGGGCGTCTGTCGCTCAGTTTTGTCGATAGGCTGACGTATGAGTTCTCAGCAAACAGCTCTTGCGGATTACATCCTTTGCCTTTCCCGCAGTTTGGAGCAGACGCACTTCGCGAATGACCGTCCTACTTACCAGTCGTATCTTGCCGACGCCGCGGTTATCCTCGCCTCAGTTATTCGGGGCGCAGAGCCAAGTGAGATTCAGCGGCTTGCCAGCAGTCATGACCGGTTGATCGGTCAGACTTGGTTACTCGGACCAGAGCACGAGGCGCTTGCGAAGGCATGGAAGACATTCAAGAGCACGTTATGATTTTCGGGCCTACAGTCGCTGCACCGAACCGCCGCCCAGCGTCTCGGGTTCGGATGCGCCGGGGTGATCGGAAGCCGGACTCGCTGCCGACGCGCGTCTCCGGCGGCGGTCGGTGAGCTCTACCGTTAGCCCCATGAGCGCACAGCTACTCGCAGAAAGAGTCAGTGCCATGATTTCCGGCTACGAGGAGATGTTTGCGGAGCGTGGCGGTGTTACTCCCACCGACCCGCTGAAGTTTCACCTTTATCACTTGGCGCGTTATTGGAGTCGTTTGGTCGGCTTTTGTAGAGAGACACCATTGAAACCAGAGGGCTGGATAGACGGTGATTTGGGAGCGTGCGTTCAGGTTGGCTCGGAGTTCGCACACAAGCTGATTCAACCGGATTCTCCGATTTACGGCAGTTGGCAGGAGTATTGGGTTCAGACGCAGGCAGTGTTGCACCAGAGGCCAGTCAGTATTGACGCGGTCGAAGCCGCATCACAGGCTTTTGATGCTTGTAGTGCCGGTTTGAAATATGACCCTTGGGGCTAACATCCAAGGGTGTAGTGCTGCGGAGCGAAGCGGAGCCAGCAACTGCACCCCTGGTTGAACAAGCCCGGGGAAGCGGTGGGGTAGGAGGACGGATCAGTGCCTGAATGGCGCTTGTGTTTTCAGCCGGGGACGGG
>JAEUHD010000040.1 GCA_016793645.1 Verrucomicrobiales bacterium | reverse complement strand
CGGAGGAGCGGGAGGCGGTCGTCGTCGGGGTCGCGCCGTGGGGAGGTCCGAAGTCCGGGGTTCTCGCCGGACACCTCGAGGATCGAGGATTCAACGCCCTGCCGACTGGGTTCCCGAAGCGGTCGTTCCATGGAGCGAAATTGGGAGGCGGGAAATCCCCGGGTCTGTGGCGACCGGTGGAATTCGTTTTAGGTCAGTAGGACGTTTATTGGGACGGAAGCCTCCGATCCATTTCGGGCGGGAGGCACGGTGGCCGTGACGCGAGTGACGGTGAGCCTTGGGATTGCCTCCGCAGGGTCAAGGCTGATTTCTTCAGGCGCCGGCGGGCGAAATGAGTGCGGGAGGGACGGGATGAGGCCGCCGCGAGGGAGGGGATGACCCCGGTGCTGGCTCCAAGACGGCGTGAGTCGAAACGGTGGCGGGAGCAAATGGGCGTGGAATCTTCGGGCCCGAGCCCACGAGTTGTTCGTCGTCCCGGGCGGACGACGTGAAGGCGGTGTTGCGAAAAGGGTGCTCGTAGTCCGGGTCTGTGTCCCATCCGGAGGGTACGGGCCGGGTCGATGCGATGGGAAACCGGGAAGGGCCTCGGAAATGCCGGTGCGGTTCCCGGTCGGACATCCCGGAAAATTTGGATTGCCGGGACGAACCATCCCCATAGGTTTCCGCCGCCGTTGGCCGATGGTGTAATGGTAACACAGGGGTCTTTGGAGCCCTTATTCATGGTTCGAATCCATGTCGGCCAGCCAACTTCCCGCAACACCGACCCGCGCAGCGACCGCCGGAGGTCGTTTCCCCGCCGGATTCCATCGACGCGGATTCAGCCTTTGCGCTGGAGTTCCTTGAGGCGGACCGCGTCGGGATGCTGCTTGTAGAAGTCGTCCAGAGGATAGCATCCGCTCACCAGTCCGTTCCGCGGTCCCGTCGTACATTCACTGAAGGTCCGGCACACCTTCCGGCGCTGGACCGGCCGGCCGGCGATCGCGTCCCGGGGCAGGTCGGGATAACTGAGCACCATGCGGCCGAGTCCGACCACGTCCACCCGGCCCGCCGCCACCTGGCCTTCCGCCACCGCCGGCAGCCATTCCTGAAGATAACTGTAGGCGGAGCCCACCAGGATCAGGTCTGGACACTCCTCCTTCACCCGGGCCACGGCCTGGATCTGGCGGACCACGCCCACCAGCGGATCCTCCGGCGGCAGGTAGCCGTCACTCGGGGGAACCATCGCCGGACGTTGCAAGTGGGGATTATAGTAGGGGCTGGCTGCGGTGAGGCAGACCAGCCGGATTCCCAGGGCGCCCAAGGTCCTCAGGAAGGAGAGCGGCTCCTCCCAGGCAATCCGGGACGGATCCGACGGGTCCCCTCCGAAGGCGTAGGGATACGGGCCCTGCCAGGGAACGGGAATTCCCACGCCGTCCGGCCCCTTCTGATACGGCAGTTGATCAAACAGGCTCAATCGGACGCCGAGGGCCAGCCCGGGTGCGTCCCGACGGATTCCCTCCACAATCTCCTTCAGGAATCGCATCCGGTTTCCGAGGGAGCCGCCATAGCGGCCGGGGCGATCCACGGCACTCAGCAACTCGTGGCCCAGGTAGCCGTGGCAATGCTTCACGTCCACGAAGTCAAATCCGGCGTCCCGGGCCCGCACCGCGGCGGCGACGAAATCGCCGACCAGGTCGGAGAGTTCCGTGTCCGTCAGGATCGCCCGGTCATCCGTGATCTGGGACCGGGCATCCAGGATCGGGTGGCGGTAGGCGATGCGCGGTTCGAGGCGACGCGGATCCGTGGGACGTGCCCAGCGTCCGCTGTGCGTCAGTTGAAGCCCGATCAGCAAATCGTCGGTGGAGGAATGGCGCGCGTGTTCGGACACCAGTTCCTGCCGGAGGGAGGCGATGTCGGCGGTGGTTTCCGGTCCGAGGACCAACTGGCGGGGATTGGCCCGCCCGTCGGGTCGCACCGCCACGGCCTCGCCTCCCCAGATCAATTTGGCGCCGCTTTCCCCAAACCGTCGCCACCGGCGGCGAACCAGGTCCGTCGGGCGGCCTTCCGCGGAGGCGTCCCAGCCTTCCATGGGAAGGATGGCGAACCGGTTGCCCGGGACGCGCGGAAGCCCGGTGCCCCCGGGAAGGGGTGTCCCGAGATGGGGACACGCGGGGGTTTCCGCTACGGGAATGTCCAACCCCAGGGTGTCCAGGTGGCGTCGGAAATCCCCGACCGTGCGCAGACTGGACAGCTTGGGGACGTTCATGCTCGGAGGAAATGGGGGACTGGGGACTCGCGATTCCGGAGTCGGGGGTTTCGGGAACGGAGGACGCTAGGGCGCGGATGACGCGACGAGGGCGTCGAGTTTGCGGGCGATGCCCTCCAGGAGGGCGAGGTCGGAGTCCGGACGACGGGCGTTGCGCGGGTGGGGCTCGGAGGATGCGATGCGGCCGCGCAGGTGGAGAAACTGGGCGCAGGTATGCTTGTAGGCGGGAACGGGATCCCGGAAGGCGAGCATCCCGAGATACTGGAGCCAGTCGTTGAGTTCGTGGAACCGCGCATCGCCGGCCTCCCAGAACCGGTCCCGTGCCGCAAAGGCCTCGACGTGAAATGCGGACAACCCCAGGAGGTAGTCGCTGCCCCACATCACCTGGTCGATGGCCAGGTCATTTCCCGTGTACACCTTGAATTCGGGCCGCAGTTGGTCCCGCACGGCCAGGCGTTGCCATTCCAATTCCCGGGAGAGTGAACTGTGCTTGGCGCCCTTGAGCTGGGGAATTTCGAGCAGTCCCTGGAAGGTTTCCAGATCCCAGATGCGCCCGAACGAAACGAACATCTCACCCAGTTCAAACCCGAGGAATTCGTCGCACTCGGCGGCGACGCTCCGGAACACGCCGATGAGTTCCCTCCCCGGAAGGGACTTCACCGCCGCACAGGGGAAGAGGATGGGGGTCCCGCCCGCGCAGGCGATGGCGTTGGCCGCGGTCCTGTAGTTTCGTGCCGGATCCCCCTCCAGTCCCTCAATGAACGCCCCGGCGACAAATTTCCGGCCCCGGGCGAGGCTGGCTGTCAGTCCGAGGATTTCGGTGCGCTCCGTGGGAGTCAGGAGATTGGTATAGCCCGTGTCCATGTTGACCGCGGGGGTCAACCCCGCGGCCCACGTGGACTCGACGAGTCGGGCAAAGGCGTCGAGGTCCACGGCACCCTCCGGACGAAACGGAAGGAGGACGGCGGAAATGCCTTCGATCCGCCGCCGGGGGCGGATCGGGGGAGGGGGCGGGCGCATGGACTGACTCCTAGTCCGGCGACACGACCCAACCCGTCCCGGGGTCGTATTCCTTCATCCGGGACGCAATGGATGCCGTCTTGGGGCCCAGATCCTTCTGATAGACGCGGCCCTGCTGATTGACGATGAAGGTCATGACGCCGGTCTCACCATATTCCGCGGGCCAGGCGACGGCGGCAAACCCACCGATCAGGTGGCCGTTGATTCTGTAGTCGTAGGCGCCGGCCGGGGCATGACGTCCCTGCCGGGTCAGGATCTTGAAGTAGTATCCATGGAACGGCCGGGCGGTGGCGCTCTCTGAACTGCGGGGCGAATACCCCTCCTGTTGGGCCGCGGCGACCAGCGGGCCCATCGGACTTTCCGTCCCATCTAGCTCGGGCGGCCAGTACAGGCCATCCTTCCTTCCGGGAGCGCTGATGAACTTGCCTGCGTACTCCAGGATGTCGTTGCCGTCGCGGTCGCTGAGGGCGTACTCCCGCTGGGCGGCGACGAATGCGCGCAGGGACTCGAGCACCTTGAGTTCATCGGCGCCGATGCGCCGGTTGAGGATCTCCTCGCGCCCGGCGGCGGCGTCGAAGCGCCAGGTGCCGCTGGATTCGACGATGGGAACGGGGAAGGGCCATCCGTTGGTGCCGGCATCCAATTCACGGCGATCGGGTCCGGTGGGAACAATCTGATAACCCTGGGAAAGAGCCTGTGAGAAGCGGTTGAGTTCCGATGCCGCCATCACGGGGTCCGGATTGATGAGGTAGGAACCCTCGGTGCCAAAGATGGCGGTGATCGACGCCGTGTCGCTCCGCGTCACGGCGTCCCGCAGCGCGGCAACCGCGTCCTCGGGGGATGCGAACGTCCTGGGAAGGTCCGCGGCGGTTGCCGGGGCCGTGCTGATCAAGGCCCCCGCGATCAGGGCGAGTGCGGGTCTGGGAGAAAATATCCGGTTCATAGAATGGATGTGTTCGGATGGATGGATTCAGCGCCGACGCCCCCCGCCTCCGCCTCCCATCCGGGCACCGCCGCCGCCACCCCCTCCGCCGCGACTGATCGCACCACGGTTGCTCTGGGTGCGTGCGGCCGCCCCGCTGTCCATACCGTGGAAAGCACTGTTACCCGGGGAGGGCCTTGATATCGCGGGGGCGGTGGAGGGCCGGTTGGCCGGGGCGGGGGAGGGACGGGATGCCGTGGCGGGAGTGCCGGCGGGAAGCGTGCCCGTGGATGGCCGGGAACCTCCTCCCGGGAAGGACGAGGCGGCCGGGCGATTGCCGGAGCCGGGCATCGTGGCCGCGGAGGGTGCCGATGCCGACGAACCCCACCCGCGCGCCTCCCGGGACTGATAGGCGGTTGCG
>JAEUHD010000385.1 GCA_016793645.1 Verrucomicrobiales bacterium | reverse complement strand
CGCAGCAGTGCCGCTGCGGACGCCCGGGCGCTGGAAGCTTACCTCGCGAAGCCCCGTCACCGGAGCCCATCCACAGGCACGGGTCCTCCGCACTGGGGTGCGGAGGAGGCATCACCCGCAGGCGGCAGCCTGCAGCCACCCATCCAGGGAGGGGGTGGAGCCGCGCTGCGCGCGGTTCTGAAATCCGTCCGCAGCAGTGCCGCTGCGGACGCCCGGGCGCTGGAAGCTCACCTCGCGAAGCCCCGTCACCGGAGCCCATCCACAGGCACAGGTCCTCCGCACTGGGGTGCCGAGGAGGCGTCACCCGCAGGCGGCAGCCTGCAGCCACCCATCGGGGGTGGAGCCGCGCTGCGCGCGGTTCTGGAATCCGTCCGCAGCAGTGCCGCTGCGGACGCCCGGGTGCTGGACGCTCGCCTCGCGAGGTCCGTCACCGGAGCCCATCCATAGGCACGGGTCCTCCGCACTGGGGTGCGGAGGAGGCGTCACCCGCAGGCGGCAGCCTGCAGCCACCCATCGGGGTGGAGCTGCCTACTACCTCGTCCAGACCTGGACGTGGGTCAGGACGTTGACCGGGAACACGACGGGAACGCTGACCTCGGCGGGATTGGCCGCCGTGTTGTCCACCTGGGTGTCGTAGGCAACACCCGGACCGCTATCCGGGGTCAGGACGACGCGGATCGCCACGGTCTGGCCGAAGTCGCGGGCACGGATCCGGACGGTCTGTGCCGGCGGGGTCCCGGTGGGGAGCACCACGTTCACCGGGCCGGAATCCACGGGAATGGTCCGCCCCGCCGCCTCAATCACGTCCAGTCGGGGAAGCGGAGACGGCGCCACGACGAGTACGCCTCCGACAGATCCCGCCGCTGAAGGAACGATGCTGATTCCCAGCTGGGTGCGATCCAGGGCGTCAATGCGGACGCGTCCGTCCCCGCGATTCCCGTCGCCCCCGTATCCCCCGACTTCGATCCGGCCGGTTCCACCCATCCAGGGCGCCACGAGCCGCACGCCGCCGCCGCTCCCGGAATTGGGCACTGACGAATTGTAGCCTGCGCCTCCGACCGCCCAGAGAATTCCGGTCAACTGGATGCGCGTGGCCGAGGCGATTAGGAGGGCTCCTCCTCCTCCTCCTCCTCCCCAGCCGGGCGACCCCGAGGCGCCGCCGCCGCCGGATCCACCCACGACGGGAAGCAGCAGGGGGCTCCCGTAAATGGCCCCTCGCCTGGATTCCGGCGAAAACACCGGCTGGGCGCCGAAACTCGCCGCTCCGGGTCCATCCGCTCCACCAAGGAAGATGCCCGCCTTGCCGCCTCCCGGCCCGAGACCATCCCCCGCGGGGAGTCCCGCCGATCCCGGGGCGCCTCCATCGAATCCGCCAGGCCCGCCCTGCCCCCCTGCCAGCGACGAACCGCGGGCTCCGGACACGATGACTTCACCGGCGATGGTCACGTCACCGGTGGCCAGCAACACCACGGGCGTGTTCAGCGCGTTGCGGTTGAACCGGAGTCGTCGTCCCGCCGGTACCTCAATGGTCGTGCAATGGAAGACGCCGTCCGGCGGAAGGTCGAGGGTGGTGTCGGCGGCGGTCACGACGAGGGGCCCGTAGGAACCGTTGCTCCCCGACTGGAACTGGGCCTGGATCGGGAGCCATCCCGTCGCGGATGCGGCGAGCAGGAACAGGGCGTTCCGGCACCGTTTGCCGGGACCGGCATTCCGCAGAGGCTGGGACCGGATCTGCTGTGGAGGATTCATACAGGTGCGTTTCAGGGTGCGTTGATCTTCAAATCGAGGGGCGGCCGGGCGATGAAGACACCGGCGGAATCCGCGGACGGCGGGGGAACCGCGACAGGGAGGACCACGGAGATCCCCGGTCGCGCGACCAGGGATCCGGAGGCGAGGAACCCGGAATCCGCGGCCGTGGAGAGAAGGGTCACATCCACACCGGGATTCGCCACGACGGTTCCGAGTCCTGGAATTGCGGTGCGGGAAGGAAGGGTGACGTCGGTGGACGGACGGGCACCGATCCACAGGGCGGGACGCGATGCCGGATTTCGCGGGTCGCTTCCGGCGGTGACCTCCGCCTCGTCGTTCCAACCATCCCGGTCGGTGTCGGCCTGGCGGGGGTCCGCGCCCGCGGCGAATTCCGCGGCGTTGGTGAGCGCGTCGCCGTCGGGGTCCTCCGCGCCGTCCCGGACGCCGTTGTCGTCGGTGTCGGCGTTTCGCGGATCGGTCCCGGCTGCGAGTTCACCCGCGTTGGGCAGGCCGTCACGGTCAAAATCCTCCTCACCATCCGGGACGCCATCCGCATCGGTGTCGGCGCGGGTGGGGTCCAATCCCAGCAGGGACTCCAGTTCGTCCGGCATGCCGTCGCCGTCCTCGTCCTGAATGGCGTAGATGCGAAAGCGGGATTCGAAGGTCGCGGCGAGGATGTTTCCCGCGAGGTCCGCGAGCGGAGGGGAGACGAGGATCCGATAGTCGCCCGGGCCGAGCGGGGAATCGGGCAGGAAGCGGACGAGATTCAATCCGGTCTGGAACTCCCGCCGACCCGGGATCGGAACGTCATCCGCGGTTCCCGGAAGCTGGTCGGGACCCGGAGCCAGGACCTGGAATGAAGTGTCGTGGACCGTGACAGGATCGAGGGGTTCGGAGAAGAACACCGTGACTCCGGGCACCGCTCCCAGGAGTTCGCCATCGAACGGCGCGACGCGGCGGATGCGGGGCGGGCGCGCGTCGGGAACCGTGCGAAGGGTGAGCGAGGCGCTGGTCGCGGTGTTGCCGCCGGTGTCCACCGCGATGGCGTCGAGCTGAAACGGATCGGCATTCGCCAGCCAGGGCGGGCCGGCGTTGAAGACGAATTCAAACGGGAAGCCGCCGTCGGTGAACACGGTGCGTCCGTTGATCCGGAAGGACACCTGCGCCACCTGGACGTCGTCGGCGACCTGGGCAGTCACGCGCACCTGCTGGCCGGTCTCCACATCGCCGTTGGGTTGCGAGGTTTCGATCCGGATCGTGGGCGGCTTTCCGAGCCGGTCGTACGGCAGGTAGTTGATCACTTCGAGTCCCGCGGGACCATCGGCGACGTACCCGAGTCCGCCGTAGAGCGTCACGGCGCGGGCAATGCCGGGAGTGACCAGTTCAGTGATGAAGGCGCCGTTGTCGGCCGGATTGGCGAGGTTGTAGAGGGAGATGTTGTGGGGACCGGTGAGGCCGAGATTCAGGCCGACGGCGGCGATGCCGAGTCCGGATCCGTTGGGCACGATCTGTTTCCATCCGACCTGCGGAGTCACGCCGGCGGTCACCAGACGCGGCTGGAAGGGTTGTTGCAGGTCGAAGGTGTTGAACCCGCGGGGATGCACGGCATAGGCCACCGTGTCACCGAGCGTCAGGCGCTGGTGGAATCCGGTGGGCGTAGGCGAGTCCACCGAGCCGCGCAACAGGAGCGTCGCGGCGTCGAAATCCACCGCGAAGAGCCGCGTGTCCCCGAGCGCATAAAGCGCGTCGCGGGCGAATCCGACATCGCGAATCGATTCGCGCAGGTGGAGCCGGCTCAGGACCGTGCCGTCCGCGCCGTCCACCAGGACGAGGTCGCCGTTCCGGGTACCGACGCAGACCAGATCGCCCCGGGTCGCCACCGCCTCCGCAACGCCGCCCACGTTGATCTGCCGGAGAATCCGGGCCGCGGGAGGATCGGAGACGTCCACCAGGACCAGGCCCGCCGCCTGCGCCGCCACCGCCACCCGCGAATCCAGCCAGGCCACGCGCAGCGCCCGGCCGGGAATGGCGACCTGCGCGATCTGGACGGGATTTCGTCCGCCCGCGGCGCTGAACACGGAGATCCCTCCGGATTCGTTTGCGGTCACCACCGCTCCATTGGCGGCGGCCACATCCACGGCGTTTCCGGGCGTGGCGGCGGTCCCGAGGATTCCCGTTTCGGCGGGCCGTCCCCCCAGGGGATCCAATCCCTGAAGCACTTCGGCGAGGTCGGTCACTCCATCACCGTCCGTGTCCGCAGCACCCGGATCCGTCCCGAGAACCTCCTCCGCCACGTCCACCAAGCCGTCGCCATCGCGGTCGGATTGTCCCTCCAGGAATTCGATCTGGAAGTCCGCGAGTTCTCCGGAGGTTCCGGCGGGTGCGGTCACCCCCTGGGAAATGAAGAGGGCGGCGCGGGCGGGATCGTAGGCCAGGAGACGGTAGGCGGCTCCCGGGCGGACATTGAGCGTCACGTCGCCCTGCGCCGAAAGATGTCCGCGCTGGACGATCTCCCCATTCAATTCCAGGGCATAGGGGAGTTGGGCAAGTCCGCCGGAATTCGCAACGACCACGCCGAATCCCGTCCGAATCGTGGCCGTCATCCAGGCCTCGACCGACGACAGGGAATTGTAGGTGTCCACGAAGGGTGCGATCTCCGCCTGGAACCGCTGGGTCTCCCAGATCGTGAAGTCGAGCAGGGCGAGAATTTCCGGATCCGGTTCCGTTTGGACCCGGAGCCGCGCGAGCACCGGACCCGAACTCACCGTGGCCCCCAATGTGGCACCCAACTGATCGAACGCGGAACAGACGGCCAACAGGGGAGCCTTGCGGAGGGACTTCTCCATCTCCTTGATGTTTTGGATCAGAATGTCCCCGGCGGTGATGGCGGGCTGCAGGGTGTTGCAGACGTTGCGGACGACGCGTCCGGTGCAGGTCCGATCCTTGTTCTTGCACAGCTTGTCCAATCCGACCCGGGCGAGGCTGCTCGCGCACTTCGCGGCTTCGATGGCCTTGCTCAACGGATTCTGGGCGAACAATTCCTCGTACGCCGCCTTTGCCCCGTTCTTGTAGGCGGAGAGGGTTTCGATGCCGGTTTTCAGCGTCTCCGCGTCGATGACGCCATCCCGGTAGTCCTTCCGGAGCTGGATCAGGCCGTCCCCCACCTTCCGGACATTGTCCGCCACGTCAAAGATCGCGCCGACCACCCGGAGTCCGCGCGTGAGGTTCTTCACGCAGTCGTATCCGGTCTTGGCAATGTCCCACGCGTCGGACAGTCCGAGGGTCTCGCACTTCTCCTTCTTCCGTTTCAGGCGGGATCCCGAGAACCAGCCGTGCCAGCCCGGCTGAAGGATGCCGACGCCGGGATCCGTCTCCACGAACCGTCCGTCGGCGGTGACCGTCATCGGGCCGGCAATCTCCCAGGTGCCGGTGTCGTGATTGAAACTCCACAACGCGCTTTTGGCCCCGGGCGCGAGGGGCGCGCCGGTGAGCGGGTCGGGAAGGTTGGGAAACCGCACGGGGACCGGCTGGTCGAAGTTCTGCGGTCCATCCGTCTGCACCGTGATGACGAGGGGAAACTTCAGTCCCTCGGGCAGTGGCTCGGGCAGGCGGTCCGGGGGCACGGGCGCGATTCCCACGCGTCCGCCCCGTCCGCCCCGGGCGTCGAAGAGCGCATTGGGCGGCACCGTGAGTTCGAGTCCCGCGAGTTGCGGATTCGCGGCCAGAACGGCGGAGGACGGTCGGATGACCACAGGCTGGGTGGCGCTGACCGGTTGCAGCGCGTCAGCATCGATTCGCGGGAGGTAGATCTCGCCGTTGCCGGGAGCGAGGTTGTCCTGACGCCCGGCCACCGCCGTCCAGCGCTTGCCGACAAAGGGGTAGTAGGCGCCCCCGGGCCACCGGCTGAGCGGGGACGTCCGACCGTCCACGTGCACGAAGAATTCCCCGGCCGGGGACGGGTCGAGGGTGAAGCGTCCTTCCGCGTCCGTCGTGGCGCGCAGGGTTTCCTCGTGTCCGTCCACCGTGATGGTCACGCCCTCCAGCGGACGGTTGGCCCCGGTGCCGGCAACCACTTCGGACGCGAAGACGCGTCCCCGCAGGACGGTGCCCGCGACGGGCGTGGTGGACGTGGTCTCAAAGTCGGCGATGCCCACCCCACCCGGAAGGCCGTCCGCGTCGGCATCCACCGCGACGCCGCGTTCGTCGAGCAGGGCGTTGCCGTCGAGGGTCACCCGAAGCCGCGCGCCTCCGGGCAACGGTTCCTGGTGGAACAGCGTGGCCATGGTCCGGTCCGTGCCGAGTTCGAGTCGGCCGAGGAGACGGCGTCCCGCGAACTCCGCGTGGAGGATGTCGGACGTCAGCACCGTTCCCGTGGCGAGGGGATGCGTGAAGCGCACGATCGTTTCGCGCTCCACCGAGACGCCGCCCTCGCCGTCGGAAGGCGAGAAGGAAACCCGGGTGACCGGGACGTTGGCTTCCTGCGGGTCCGTCCCGTGGTCGTACTCCTCGAGATTCGTCGCACCGTCCGCATCGGGATCACCCGCGGCGTCGGAAGGGTCCAGGGGACTGAGAATCGCGGGGTGGGAGAGTTCGTAAACGTCATCCAGTCCGTCGCCATCGGAGTCCAGGGGCGCGGATCGCGGGCGGCGTTCGATGGAGAAGAAGGCGGATCCGGGTCCGGCGCCTTCAGGATCGCGCAGTTGCTGCGGTCCCGATGGTCCGAGGCCGAGCGCCACGGGGAACGACGGGCCGCCGAGGGTCCGACCCCGGCGCAGGAGGAAGTAGGACGATGGGTCCCCGGGGAAGGTGACCTGGAAATGGCCCCCGGCGTCGATGCCCGACCCGGACAGGGGCAGGGACTGGGCTACGATGCGGGGACTGGATGCCAGGCAACCGAGGAGGGCGGCGAGCGCCCAGGGAAACGCGAAGCCCCGGGAGCCCGTGATGGGGCGGCTCCTTGCGGACTCCCAGTGCCGAGGTTTGGACATCATGGGCCCGGGTCGGACGGTGGTGAGCAAAGCAGCGTGCCCGGGATGGGCAAGGGCAATCCTGGGCGACGTGAACGCGAAGCGTCTTGGAGTGCGGTAGCGGAGCTGCCGCTTTCTCACGAACGACGCGTTGGGATCGGTTGGGGTTCGACGCGCAACCGGCGCGTCGTTCCAAAGCGGCAGCTCCATGACCCGTCGCAGCCGCAGTCCAGGACGCGAAGCGTTTTGGAGTGCGGTTGCGCAGCCGCCGCTTTGGAATCGCGCGTTGGACGCGGTGGGGCCGTGGGAAGTTTCGGCGCACGTCCCGGCGGGACGAAGAGCGGCAGCTCCGCGACCGCACTCCAGGATTGGGGCCCTTGATCAGTTGCCGGCGGTCAGCAGGACGGCCGTGCCGTCGCTGAACCGGAACAGGCCGACGCCGCGGCCCCCGGCCAGGGCCAGCAGTTCACCGTCGGTGGCCCGCAGGCTGCGCTCGGGACGCGACGCGATGCGCTCGACAGCGATGGTGTTCCCCGCCGTGGTCACCCACTCCGAGCGGGCGAGCGGATGGCTTTGAATCCGTTCCACGATGGGTGCGTGCCGGGAAGGCACCGGGCCGACGTGGGCGAGGGGCGGGGTGGAGGACCCGGCAGGATTCCGGGGATTCAGGAGCCCTGGTCCGAACACCGACAGCAGGAGGACCGCGACGGCTGCGGCGACGGGCGCGACTTTGGCGCGGCGGCGACGGACTCGGACGGCGCGAAGCAGCGGCTCCAGGGAATCCGGAGCTGGCATGGACTCGGCCAGGACGTCGTCGAGCAGGCAGGATTCGTCAGGACGGGTCTTCATGGCGGAGGCGGGCGAGCAGGCAGGACTTGAGTTTGAGGCGGGCGCGGGAGAGGCGGGATTCCACCGCCTTCTCCGTGGTGCCGAGCGTGGCGGCGAGGTCGCGGACCGATTCGCGGTCGAGGTATTTGCGCGTGAGCAGGTCCCGTTCGGATTCCGGGAGCGCGGCGAGTTCGGCATCCAGAAACTCCGCCAGCACTTCGGAGGCATCGCGGTCGGGTTCGGGAAGTGGAGGAGCTTGATGGCGGAACCAGCGCTCCAGAAAACCCGCGCGCCGCGATTCACTGCGCCGGTGATCCGCGGCCGCGCTGCGGGCGAGCAGGGTGAGCCAGCCCCAGAGTTCCGGTTCGGTGCGGCACACCCGGAGATGCCGGACGACGCGGAGCAGCGCCTGTTGCAGGCTTTCGGTCGCGGCGTGTTCATCCCCGCGGCACAGCACCAGGAGATAACGCCGGAGCCGGGGCGCGTACTCGGCGTGGAACTCACGCCAGGCCGCCTCGTCCCCGTCCCGCATCCGACGCATCAACGTCTCCACCACCGGAGGCGAGCCGGTCCCGACGGGAGTGCCAACGAGGGGCATCGCGGGGTTGAGCGCGACGTGGGTCACGGGGGGAGCTTACGGCTTGGCGGGCGCGGGGGGAACTCCGGGAACAGGCGAAGTCGGGGCAATTCCCGGCGCCGCCGGGGGTGCTGCGGGCGGGACCGGACGCGCCTTGGGTCCCTGTCGTCCCAGGTTCGCCAGTACCGCTTGGATCATCTCGACCTGGCTCGAATCCCCCGACGCCACGAGCAGTTTGGTTTCGTCGTGATACTTCAACGTGGGACGCTCCTTCTTCCCGTCGAGATCCCAACCGGTCTTCACCGCGGTGATGATGTCTTCGACGCTGTTGCGTTCAAGAAACGGTTCGAGGCTGAAGAAGAAGACGGTCCGGGGAGGGGAATTTTCCACGGGACTTACCGTCCTTTCTGCCGTGGCGCTTGTCATTGGCGGGTACTGTCCCGAAAAGAGGTACGTCAACGCTCCCTCATTCGAACTGATGCGTTGAAATATGTAGGAGGTGACGGCGGTGCCCCCACCGACCCACTGGCCTGAGCTGGTCCGAATTGGATCCAGCCGGTATGGACGCTGGCTGGCCATTCCCAGCAAGTCCAAGACCTCCGGCACCGTGATTTGCTTGAGTTCCACGTCGATCCGATTGGTGGCGGCGACGTCGCGGAGGTTCTCGGGGATCATGACGTTGAGATGCTTTCCGGAAGCCTTGTGGTACTCCGTCTGGATCTGGTGAATCACCTCCACCAGCGGAAGGTTGTGGAAGGTGAAGTCGAGCTGAGGGCCCCGGTCCTCCGGGGGTTGGCCGAGGGGTTGGTCAGGGGCTTGGCCGGGGGCTCGCCCAGGGCGGCCCACGGCCACGGGAACGGATGCGGGATTCGGCGCCTGAGCGTGAGCGAAGGATACGGCTCCCGTCAGCAGGAGGGCCGGGAGGGTCTGGAGCAGCGGTGAAGGTCGCATACACCCTGAAATACGCCGCTCGCGCGGGAATCCTTCGATGCTTTCGGACAGCCTGAAGGCTGCACTACAAACGACCCGCTCGTAGTGCAGGCTTTAGCCTGTCCCCCTCTGTGTCCCTACTGGCTTCGGCGCGCGAAGACAGCCTGAAGGCTGCACTACAAACGATCCGCTCGTAGTGCAGGCTTTAGCCTGTCCCCCCCTATGTCCCTACTGGCTTCGGCGCGCGCGGACAGCCTGAAGGCTGGACTACGAACGGGATGGGTTTCCGTACTTTCCAAACGGGGAATTCAAGGGGCATCGTGCCGGGGTGATTCCCGAGACGACCGTGCTGCCCAAGCTGTGGACCATTCCGGACGCCATCCGCAACCGGCTCGGACGGGACGCGGGTCCCCAGCGGGCCATGCTTGAGGAGGATCACCTGCTGCTGATCCTGCATCAGATTCCCGAGCCCGACGAACACACCCGCAAGGCGGCCCTCTTCTGGCGTTCCCCGTCGGGCGAATGGCGGTCGAATCTGGGTGGAGCGGGGTTGAATCCGCTCCAGGAACTCCTGAAGGCCTACGACGAGCGCCTGACCCGGCTGGAAACCGCGGAGAACAAGGCGGCCACCGCAACGGAATACCATTCCGTGCTGGAGCAACTCGCGCCCGTGGTGCGGTCGTCCCGGGGACTGCACCGTGCCCTCCAGCAGGCCCGCGATCTCGTCAAGGGCGAGCATTCCCTGATCAATTTCCGCGACCAGGCGGCCGCGGCGGAGCGCAATGCGGAACTCCTGATGCAGGACGCCCAGTTCGGATTGAACTTCACGGTGGCCAAACAGGCCGAGTCGCAGGCGGCCACGGCCAAGCAGATGGCGGTGACGGCGCACCGGCTGAACATCCTGGCGGCGGTGTTTCTCCCCCTGACGGCCCTGGCCAGTGTGTTTGGCATGGAGATCCACAGCTCGCTGCGCGACACGCCCCTGAATTTTTGGGTGATCTGCGCGCTGGGAACGCTGACCGGAGTCCTCCTCGGCGGCCTGCTGGCCCGCAAGGGGTAAGGCCCGTCCGGAGGAACACACCCAGGGGGCGGCCCTGGGACGGGCTTCGGAAGCCCCTGCATTTCCGCTTGGAGGTTTTTGCGGCGGTCTCCAATGATTTCGCCCGATGAAGGATTGGATCGCCTCGTACATCGCCTCCCAACAACGCGCCCTTGCCGGGGTCACCCCTGAAGTCCTCGCCCCGCTGGTGGCGACGCTTCGCGACGCTTATCGCGCCGACGCACAAATCTTCGCGATCGGAAACGGCGGCAGTGCCGCCAACGCCAGCCACTTCGCCGTGGACCTCGGGAAGGGAGCCAGCGACGTCCTGCCCCGCCGGTTCCGCGTGCTGTCCCTGACCGACAACGTCGCCTGGATGACCGCGATCGGAAACGACTACAGCTACGAGGACGTCTTTGTCCGCCAGTTGATGAACTATGCGCGTCCCGGGGACGTGCTCTTCGGCATCAGTGTGAGCGGCAACTCGCCGAACCTCGTCCGCGCCTTCGACTGGGCCAAGGCCACGGGCGTCAAGACCATCGCCCTCGTCGGACAAAAGCGCGGCAAGATGGCCGACCTCGCGGACCAGCTGGTGGTGATCCCCGACGGCCATTACGGCCGCGTGGAGGACGTGCAGATGAACATCCTGCACCTCATTTGCTACGCCTTCTGGGAACACCCGGAGTGGGTGGATTGACGGTGTCACATCCGCCGTGGGCGCAATCGGGGGCGCCGTCCGGCGTTTGATTTTTGAACACACCCGCACCGCAGCCGATCGCCGTCCCGGCGGACGGGGTCTCCTCGCGTCGTTCGCGGTGGAAGTCCTGGTGGATGCGGATCCACCTGTACGGCGGCCTGGCGTGCTTCTGGTACCTGCTCGTCTTTGCCGTCACGACGCTCCGGTTCAATCATCCGGGGCTGCTCCCGGAGCGTCGGGAACCCGCCATCCAGTGGGAGCGCGCCACGGTGATTCCCGACCTGACCGACGACCTGAAACTGGGTGAGGCGGTGCGGGGAGATCTGGACCTCATCGGGTGGGTCCTCCCCTGGAACCTCCAGAAGACGCCCTCCGGGGACCTCCGCTTCGAACTGGTCCGCCCGGGGCGGAACTATCGGGTGACCACCGACCGCGCCGGGGGACGCGTTTCCGTGGAGGAACGGGCAACGGGGGCCGGCTCCGCCATCAACTTCATGCACGGTTCCACGGGAGGGGTTCCGGGAACCCGCTTCCTGCAACTCTGGGGCCTCTACACGGACCTCACCACGGGCCTGGTGCTGTTCCTGTCGGTCAGCGGCGTGGTGCTTTGGTGGCGACGGGCGAGGGACCGGCGTCTGGCGGCGGTGGTGGTGGTGCTCGGCCTCCTGGTTTCCGCGGCGCTGATGCTGCGGGTCTGGATTTTCGGATGAACCTGAACGTCCTCATCCGCCGGATCCACCTGGGGAGCGCCTTCGTGCTCCTGGGATTCGTGTTGATGTACTTCATCACCGGACTGGTCGTGACGCACGGTGCGTGGTTCGGGGAGGCGACGGAGCAGGTGGTCCGGCGCACGGAGCCGTTTCCCAGGGAGCTTTCGGCGTCGCCGGACGCCGCGGAATTCGCGATCCAACTCCGGGAACGACTCGGTCTCCGGGGCAAACCTTCCAGGATGGAACACCGTAAGGACGGCTCCTGGCGGGTCTCCTTCGCGCATCCGGGCCACGTCACGGAGGTGACAATTCCCGCGGATCGCTCCCCGCTGTCCCTCGTGGAGAAGCATCAGGGATGGCAGCGCATCCTGGTGGGGCTGCACCGGCTTCATGGCTATGGCGGGGGCGGCCTCTACACGCTGTGGGCGCTGCTCGTCGATGTGACGGCCGTCTCGATGATTGTTTTTGCCGTCACGGGAGTGGTCCTGTGGCACCGCATGACCCGGGATCGACGCCTCGGATGGGGAATTCTCTCGGCGGGATTCGTCCTGACCGCGTCCACGCTGGCCTACCTGATGTTGCGACGGTGAAGTGCCGGGAACATCCGGATGGCTTTCCCGGGGCATTGCGTCACCCTGTCCCGGCCGGGGGAGAGTCCTCCGGATGGTTCCGATTCAACCGTGAATACCCTGCCCCTTCCCTCCCCCCTGCGCACTGCGGCCCTTGTCGTGATGGTCTTCGCCACGCTGGTGGCGCGCGCGGCCGATCCGCTGCCCTCGTGGAACGACACCGGACCCAAGCGCGCCCTCACCGCGTTTGTGGAGAAGGTCACCCGGGAGGGGAGTCCGGATTTCCTGCCGCCGTCCGAGCGCATCGCCGTCTTCGACAACGACGGCACCCTGTGGTGCGAGCAGCCGATGTACCCGCAGGTGATGTTCGCGGTGGACCGCCTCCGCACCCTCGCCCCGAAACATCCGGAGTGGCGCCGGCGGCAGCCGTTCAAGAAGCTGATGGACGCCGGGCCGGACCGGCTGGTGTCGGTGACCGACCAAGAGCTGATCGAGATCATCAAGGTGACCCACACCGGCATGACCACCGACGAGTTCGCGGACATCGTGCGCGCGTGGATCGCGACGGCGAAGCATCCGAGGACCGGACGCCTGTACACCGAGATGGTGTACCAGCCGATGCTGGAGCTGCTCGCCTATCTGCGAGGCCACGGGTTCAAGACCTTCATCGTGTCCGCGGGCGGCGTGGAGTTCATGCGGGTCTGGGCGGATCAGGTGTATGGAGTCCCCACCGACCAGGTGGTGGGCACCACCTTCAAGACGTCGTATGAATTGCGGGGAACCACCCCGGTGATCGTCCGGCAGCCCAAGGTGGACTTCGTCGATGACGGCCCGGGAAAGCCGATCGGCATCAACAAATTCATCGGCAAGCGTCCGGTCCTGGCGTTCGGCAATGCGGACGGCGACTTCCAGATGTTGCAGTGGACGACGACCGGCCCCGGTCCGCGTCTCGGCCTGCTCGTCCATCACACCGACGGCGTGCGCGAGTATGACTACGACGCCCAATCCGCCGTGGGGCGCCTGGACAAGGCGCTGGTCGCGGCCTCGGGCTACGGCTGGACGGTCGTGAGCATGAAGGACGACTGGGCGAAGATTTTTCCTAAGGGACCCTGAGTCCCCCGATCAACGCCCCGCGGGCAGCACCACGCGGCCGAGGAGTTGTTCGGGGCCAACCACGGCGTGGATGAAGGACGCGGGATCGATGGCGCGGTTGTCGCCGAGGATGGCGAAGCGATGGGACAGGAGCCGGGCGGACGCAATATTGAGGTGGCCCGTCTCACTCGTTGGACCGGATTCCAGCGGCGTGCCGTCGATTTCCACGCGGCCTTCGTGCACCTCCACGGTTTCACCCGGGAGTCCAACCACCCGCTTGATCACCCATTCGCCGTGATGGGAGGCCACCACCACCTCGCCGCGCGCGGGCTCCCGGCGGCGGTACGCCCACCGATCCACGAGGAGGAGATCGCCCGAGCGGAAGGTGGGCAGCATGCTGTTGCCCACCACCCACACGAGGCGGTATCGGGAAGCCAGCCCGCAGATCCCCAGAAACAGCAGCGCCAGCAGGGCCAGCCGCGCGCGGCGCCGACGGCGGCGGTGATCAGAGGGTCGGCTTGCCGGGTGCATGGGATGGGAGTGCCGAGCCATGGACGTCCGCAGTCTGCAGGTGGCCTTTGGCGGAGAACTCGACCGGAATCTCCATCACGTGTCGCAGCGCGGCTTCGACCTCGGCCTGGCGTCCCGTCGCCGCGGCCAGTGTCCGCGCCTCGGTGGCGAAGAGGGATATGACATCCTCGGTCGGACGCCGGTAGAGGAGATCCAGATAAAGGTCGAGCCAGCGGCCGTAGTCTCCGGACCGCTTCAACAGAATCAGGAGGTCCTGGGCGATGTAGGCTTCCCCGGGCGCGTTGCGAAATTCGGACAGGGCCGTCTCCAGATCGCGGATGATGGCGGCGCGGGTTCCGGTGTCCGGCACGGCCGGATTTGGAGTGGCGAGGTAGCGGGTTCGGACCTCCGTGCGATAGCGATACGCCAGGCCCTCCAACTCCGCGCGGGTTGCCTCCACCTCGGAGAAGGACGAGGGCCGGACAAAATAGTCGAGATCCCATCGCGCTTCGGTCGCGGATCCCGCCCGCGCGGTAAGGCGCAGATCATGCAGTCGATACCCGGCCAGCGCGGCGAGGAGCACCGCCGCCAGGGTTCCGGCCGAGCGGCGGGCCAGTCTCAGGAAGGAACGTTTCATCGTGGGTTCGCCGGACTCCGGCTGGGGATGCCGGCCGGCGCTCGTTACACCGGCAGAGACCCCCGGGCCTTCCGAAAGGTTTCACCAAACCCGGGGGAATTCGCGGCGTCCGATCCACACCCGGGACGCGCCGCTTGCGCAGTCCGGTCTCCCGGTGGACGCTGGTCCCGGCAGGCGTCCCCCCCCGAAGCCGCCTTCCAGCTCCCGCATTTCCGATGCCCTTTTCGAGATCCCCCGGCGCGCAGCGCAAGGCGACCTTCCGCGACATCCGCTTTCTGCTGCCCGGCGCCGTCGCCCTCACGGCCACCGCGGGCTACATCAATACGGTGGTGCTCGGATTCTTCCATACTCCCGTCAGCCACATGACCGGGGCCGTGGCCCACCTGGGACTGGATCTGGCGGCGGGCAACGCACCCGACGCCTGGGCGTCCTCCAGCATCATCCTGGGATTCATTCTCGGTGCCCTGGCGGCGGGAGTTCTGGTGGGCGCACTCAAGCTGGTGCCCAACCGGCGCTATGGCGTGGTGATGATGGTGGAGGGCGGACTGCTCGTGGCCGCCACGGCGCTGCTGACCCAGCGCACCCGCTGGGGACTGCCCATGGTGGCGCTGGCGTGCGGACTCCAGAATGCGATGACGAGCAGCTATTGCGGACTGATGATCCGCACGACGCACGTCACCGGCACCGTGACCGACGTGGGCGTGATGCTCGGACACTGGCTTCGACACGGCCAGATTGAGTGGTGGAAGCTGCGGTTCCTGAGCGCGCTTGTGTTTGGATTCACCGTCGGCGGCTGGGTGGGGGCGCTGGCACACCAGAGGTTTGGGCCCGGATGCCTCACGCTGCCGGCCGCCGGAATGGCGCTGGCCGGGGGCGCATTCTGGTTTGCCACGCACCGGGGTCTGGTGGACCTGATCCAGGACGCCGCTCCCGAGCCGCCCCGCACGAGCAGTTTCCCTTCGCAGCGGTCGCGTCCCCCGGGAACTCCGTAATGGAAAGGGGCGCCGCCCCTATCCCGCACCCCGGAGCAGGCCACTGAGAATTCCCGCGGCGGCGGCGGAGAGAACAAGTTTGGGCAGGCTCCAATTCCCGAAGCGCAACGCCAGCCAGGCGAGCACGCTTAGGAGGATCCCAACGACTTGGACGGGCCGGTCCTGCGGGAACAGAACGTCCCGTCCGAGAGTTGCAAAGAAATAGAGCAGGGTTCCAAACACCGTGGCCGACAGGGCGCGAAGTGCGGTGGCCAGCGTTGCCTGCCGCCGGATCCGCTCCACGTAGGGCGCCCCGAGAAGAATCCAGAGGAAGCTCGGAACGAAAGTGGTCCAGGTCGTGATAGCGGCCCCCAGCGTGCCCGCGAGGAGCGGCGTCCAGGGCCCCGGATCCCGCCACGCCCCGAGGAATCCGACGAACTGAAGCACCATGATCAGCGGCCCCGGAGTGGTCTCCGCGAGCCCCAGTCCGTCGAGCATCTGGGGAGCCGTCAGCCAGTGAAAATGCCCGACGGCCTGCTGGGAGACGTACGGCAGGATGGCGTAGGCGCCCCCAAACGTCAGCATCGCCGCCTTCCCGAAGAAGAGACCCTGTTCGACGAGGACGTGGCTCCGTCCGAGCCAGAGGCCCAACAGCGCGACGGGTCCCCACCACAGGACCAATCCCAGAAGGAGCAGCCCCAGAGTGCGACCCGCGCTGCGGTCCCGTGGCGGCGATTCGAGGTCCTCCGAGGCGCGGACGGAGGCGGGAGGGAACCAGCGCGGGAAGACCCTGGAGGCCACGACCCCCACCACGGCGGCGCCAAGCAGAAGGATCGGAAACGGAATCCGCAGCGGCATCAGGAGCGCTCCCGCGAGGACGAGGAATCCGGAGATGGGAGATGTCAGGACGGTCTTCCCCATGCGCAGGACCGCGGACAGCAGGATCGCGAGAACGGCGGCCTGGAGTCCGAGAAAGGCGGATCGGATCCACGGGAGCTGCCCGTGCGTGGCGTAGACCCAGCTCAGGATCCACAGCAGCACTGCGGACGGCAGGACGAAGAGCGTCCCGGCCACGAGTCCACCCCGGGTCCCGTGCAGGAGCCAGCCGAGGTAGATCGAGAGCTGCTGTGCCTCGGGCCCGGGCAGCAGGTGGCAGAAGCTGAGGGCATGGAGGAACCGCTCCTCGCCGATCCATTGCCTCCGCCGGACGACCTCCTCGTGCATCAGAGCGATCTGTCCGCCGGGACCGCCGAAGCTGATGAACCCGAGCTTCCACCAGAACCGCAGCGCCTCGCGGAATGTCGGGGGTGCCGCGGGCAGAACTGGTTCGGGAGCCACGGGAGGGGAGGAAGGCGGTCCGTCAGGAGCCGCCGAGGGTGAGGTGTCCCCGGAGCACCCGCAGCGTGCGGCGGATGCCCTCGGGCCCGACCTTGGACGCGTGGCCCGGTCCCCGGTCGTCCATGAAACCCACGTAGGTTCCCGGGCCGAAGTACTGTTCCCGGAGGCGATCCGGGGGACCGACGAATACGGAGAACCCGCCGGTGTGGACCTGCTGGACGTAGGTCACGGGACCGTGCTCCGGGTCGTGGGCGGCATTGTGCATCTCCCGCGCCTCCCCGGCCGCAAGGGTTTGCTCCACGGTCCGCAGCACCCGCGATTCGAACTCCGCGGCGTCCACGGTGGTTTCCACGATCCGGGAATAATGGGGTTCCGCAGGCTCGCAACAAACGACGCTGATGGGGATTCGATTCATGATCGGACTGGTGGACGCCAACGCTGCGACGAATCCGCGGCGGGAGCACGGGGAAATTTTTTGGCGGATGGCTGGGGAGAGGGGACAGGCTAAAGCCTGCACTACAAACGGGCCGCCCGAGCTCCCCATGGCGTTCCCGCGGGATGCTTGTACCGTTCCCCATCATGTTCCCGCTCCGGGGTCCCCGTTTGCCTCTGACCGTCGCCGCTGCGCTCCTCACCATGGGATTGCTGCGCGCCCAGACCCCTTCCCCATTGCCCGCCGCCTCCTGGGACCACCTGCCGGCGTGGCGCGGTTTCAATCTCCAGACCTTCTTCCAAAGCGGTGGGGGCACCCCGAGGTTCCAGGAGGCGGATTTTCGTCAAATGTCCGATCTGGGATTCGACTTCGTCCGGATCCCGATGGACTACCGGATCTACATCCGCTCGGGAAACTGGACGAACTTCTCCGAGACGACGCTGCAGGAACTGGACCGCGCAGTGTCGCTGGGCCGGACCCACGGGATCCACGTTTGCCTGAACCTGCACCGGATCCCGGGTTACACCGTCGCGACCCCGCCCGAGGCGCGCAACCTCTTCACCGATCCCGAGGCGCAGCAGGTGGCGGCGAAACACTGGGCGATGTTCGCCCGGCGGTATGCGGGCATCCCGAACGAGAATCTCAGTTTCAATCTGTTCAACGAACCGCCCGACGTGACACCCGCGGCGTACTCCAATGTCGTGGCGATCCTGTGCGCCGCGATCCGCGAGGTGGATCCGGGGCGTCTCATCATCGCCGACGGTCTGGGCTATGGCCGGGTGCCGGTTCCCGAGTTGATCCCCTTGAAGGTGGCGCAGGCCACGCGGGGATACACGCCGTTTGGCCTCACCCATTACCGCGCCAGTTGGGTGGCGGGATCGGATCAATGGTCGGAGCCCCAGTGGCCATCGCCGTTGATCCCGAATTTTCTCTATGGACCGGTGAAGCCGGAGTTCCGAAGCGCCCTGAACTTCAAGACCACGCTGTCGGGTCCCACCACCCTGCGTATCCGGGTGACGCAGGTGTCGGATCGATCCCGTCTGGTGGTTCGCGCCAACGGGGTTTCGGTTCTCAATCACCTCTTCGTTCCCGGACCCGGGACCGGCGAGTGGTCGGAAGTGGTTTATGTACCCGAGTACAGGATCTACCAGAACCGCTACGACCGCGACTACACCGCGACGCTGCCTGCAGGCACGACCACCGTCTCCATCGCGAACACCGAGGGCGACTGGATGACGTTTCGTGAGATCGGGCTGCGTCCGGTGGCGGGCGGCGACGAGGACGTCCTTCGGCCGGGAGTCACGGACTGGGGTGTGAAGCAGTCCCAGACGGTCACGTACCGCGACCAGGATCCCGTCGCCCCCTTCCGATTTACGTCCGCACTTGATCGCGCGTGGCTCTGGAAGGAAACCCTGGCCCCGTGGATCGCGCTGCGCGCCCAGGGCGTGGGCGTGATGGTGGGCGAATGGGGCTGTCACCAGAACACGCCACATCGGGTGGCGCTCGATTGGATGCGGGACGCCCTCACCAATTTTGAATTGGCGGGCCTGGGCTGGGCGGTGTGGAACTTCGGCGGGAGCTTTGGTCCGCTCGACAGCGGCCGCACGGACGTGACGTACGAACCGTGGCAGGGGCGCAAGGTGGATCGGAAGATGATGGACCTGCTCCAGGATTTTTGCGGGCACCGCGAGGCGTATCACCGCTGGAAGGATCGGATGCTTCCGCCCGCCGAGGTGTCCTCCGGGCTCTCGGGTCCGGAGGCGGATGCCAACGGCGACGGCTGGTCCAACGGATTGTGCTACGCCCTGGGACTGGATCCACGCCAGTCCGCGACAGGGGGACTTCCCTGGCTGGAGGTTCTGGGGGATCCGGCCGGAACGGGGGCCGAGTTCCGGTACCTTGCGTCCCGGCGGGAGGTGGGGACTTCGTCCCGCGTTCGGACCTCCACCGACCTGAAGACGTGGGAGGACGTTGACGCGATTCCCAGCGTTGCTCCGGTTTCCACCGACCGGGAGGAGCGACGGATTCCCGTCTCGGTGGAGGGCGCCCCCCGATATTTCCAGCTTCAGGTGGAACTCGCCCCGGAGGCTCCGGCGCCGTAACGAGCCACGGGCGACGGGTGGATTGGGGTTACCCGGCTGGAAGATCCGGGGAAGCCTCGCCAGGGGTCCACGGGTTCGTTGACACGCGGGAAACCCTGCGGCTTTGTCATCGGAAAGCGGCATGGCAACTCCCCATCGAGACGACGGCTCCGTTCGTGATTCATCGCTCCACATCATTCGTGCGGCCGACGGCCGTGCGCTCGCGTGCTGCGAGGTCGGGAATCCGGATGGACCCCTGCTGCTGCACAATCACGGGGGGCCGAGCAGCCGGTTGGAGGCGAATCTCTTCGCGGACGCCGCGCGGCGGAACGGCCTGCGCTTCGTCGGCGTCGACCGGCCCGGCATCGGACGGTCGGATCCGCAGCAGGATCGAACCTATGCAGGCTGGGCCCGCGACCTCGTGGCGATTGCCGATGCGCTGGGCCACGACACGTTTGGCGTGAGTGGCTGGTCGGAGGGCGGGCCATGGGCGCTCGCGGCCGCGGCGTTCATTCCGGCGTCGCGGCTCGTGCACGTCACGAGCATCGCGGGCGGAAGCTACGGCGCGTTTGGTGACAATTGGGCGGCGGACCATCTCTCGAAGGCCGACCGCCTCGGCGGATTCCTGGCGCTGCACCTCGAGCCCGGATTCAAGCTCATGTACGCCACGTTGGGGCTTGCGGCGGAACATTTCGGAGCCTCGTACATGAAGTCGCTGGAGAAATCCGTCGGCGACGAGGACCGCTCGGTATTACAGCGGCCCGACGTGGAGGCGGCCTTCCTCGCGGCGAGTGCGGAGTGTTTCGCCCAGGGGAGCGAGGGGTTGGTTCGCGACGCCCGGATGCTGTATCGACACTGGGCGTTTGATGTCACGGCCATCCGTCGTCCCGTCCACCTGTGGCACGGGCTCGCGGACACGCTCGTCGAGCCGTTCATCAATCAGACCATCGCGGAGCGCATGCCCGGGGCGGTATGGCATCCGGTCGTCGGAGCGGGCCACTTCGTGGCGGTCTCCGAGGCGGACGCGATCCTCGCCGTCGCCACCCGGGAACTCGGGGCGGCTTAATTCGGGATCCTTCCGGACTTGGTGCGACGGCGTCAGACTGGCCGCTTCCCCGAAGCGTCCAACCGTCCGGCGGCGTAGGCTTCGAAGACGCGGCGGAGTTCATCCCGAACTCTTCGGAACACCGCCAGCGTTTCCTCCTCGGAGCCCTGAAAGTGCGCCGGATCGTCAAAGGGCCAGTGGTGCCGTTGAACCTGACCCGGGAACACGGGACACACCTGATCCGCGTTGCCGCAGACGGTGATGACGGTTTCCACCGGTTGGGACAGGAATTCCTCCAGATGCTTCGAGCGGTGATCCCGGATGTCGATGCCGATCTCCTCCAACACGCGGACCGCCATGGGATGCACGAACCCGGCGGGCCGACTTCCGGCGCTGGCGACGCGGAAGCGTCCGTGCGCCGCGGCGCGCAGAATGCCTTCAGCGAGGTGGCTGCGGCAGGAATTGCCCGTGCAGAGGACGAGCACCAGGGGAGGTTTCGTTTCGGGGTTCATGGTTTCCGCGGGGAGAATTGGAAGGAAATGGGTTGGGCATCCGCGGGCGGCGGGCAGCACAGCTCCGGTGCGAGGCAGGCCGTGTGGCGGGTGCCCAGATGCAGGTGGAGTTCCGCGCCGCAGACCTGCGCGGCGGTCAGGGGATACTGGCTGATGACGGCGACCTCATGCTCCACGTCCACTTCGAGATCGTCGGGGCCGAGGAACGATCCGGCCTTGTCGAGGATCCTGAGCAGTTTCCCGGCATGGAGGCGGTGGTCGAGATCGTGGGCGACCCAGGTTTGAAGCCGGCAATAGCGCTCCTCGCGCTGGGTACCGCCGCAGTCCACGAAGTGTTTGTCCACACGGGCGACTTCCGTGACGTGGGCATGGGCGGGGACGAGGCTGCCGTCGGGCAGCACGAACCGCAGCGGCCGTTCGGGGTGTTGGGCGAGGGACTCCTTGAACTCTGACAGTTTCATGGGTGATGGGAATGAGGTTCGGCGCCACGGACGGCGCGGTTTGCGGGAACGGCCAGCAGGGCGCCGAGGACGGGAGCGACGAGGTAGATCCAGAGGTTCTCCCGGTGGCCGCTGACCAGCGCTGGCCCGAGCGAGCGGGCCGGATTCATGGAGGCTCCGCAAATAGGTCCGGCGAACATGGCCTCCAGCGCGATGACCGCGCCGATGGCGATTCCCGCCGTGATGCCCTTTTCGCGGGACCCCGTGGAGACCCCGAGGATGACCAGCATCAGGAGGGCGGTGAGGATCAGTTCGAGCAGAAAGCTTTGGTGTGCCGCGCCCGCGGGCAGCGTGGTCCCGAGCAGCGCGTTGGACGGAAAGAGCACGCGCAGCAGGGCGCTTGCGGTGACGGCACCGGCGGTCTGTGCGGCGATGTAGCCAGGGACGTCCCGCCACGGGAACCGTCCGGCCGCCGCGAACGCGGTCGAGACCGCCGGATTCAGGTGCGCCCCGCTCACATCCCCCAACGTGTAGATCATCGCCAGCACGATCAGCCCGAAGGTGAGGGCAATGCCCGGATGGGTGATCGCGCCGTGGGTCTCCTGGTTGACCACGATCGCCCCCGTGCCGGCAAAGACCAGCGCCAGGGTGCCCAGATATTCCGCGAGCCACCGGTTCATCGGCATCCTTTCGACGTTGTCCGCGCGGTCCGCGGGCTGCACGCGAATCCGACGCAGCACGCGCCTCCGCTGCGCAGGGAGAGGCGGGCCCGGAGGCGCTTCGTATCGCCGCGCAAGGCGGCATCCCCGGAGAGGGACGGAGCGAAGAGACGGGCGAGGGCGTCCACGACGGGTTTGCCGGCGTCGGACAGGGAGTAGTAGCTCCAGCGTCCCTCCCGGCGTGTCTCCACCAGTCCCGAGGCGCGGATCACCTGCAGGTGCGTGGACAGCGTGGACTGCGTCACCTTCAGGGCGTCGCTCAATTCACACACGCACAGCTCACCCGTCCGCAGCGCCAGCAGGATGCGGGTGCGCGTGGGATCCGAAAAGGCCCGGGCAGCGGCGACCAGCGGTTTCATGGGAGTCATTATATCGGTAGATACCGATATGGCAAGGCCTGCGTCTTACGGTCTGGAATGCGGCGCCGGTCAGGGACGTGCGGGTGTCACCACCACTTGAAGTTCGGGTCCGGCTTGGGTCCCGTGTAATTCCACTGATAGGTCTCCTTGGGGAATGCGAAGAACTCGGTGTGGCCGTCCCCGAAGAGCACGTTGAAGCGGTACTGGTCACGGTAATTGTGCCACTGGCTCCAGGCATCCTTCTTGTCGCGGTCCGCCCACCAGGGCCAGTCACCCTGGATCAGCTTGTTGGAGGCGCTGATGGCGATCTCGCTCGACTTGATGGGGGTCGCGGCGGGCGTGCCCTTGGCCGCGCGGGAGTCGCCGGTGACGTGTTTGACCCTCAGCGTCTCGACGGCCCACACGGTGAGGTAGCTGTTGCCCCACGCGTCATAGCAGTTCTTCACCTTGCCCGCCTTGAATTCGGGCTTGTAGAGGGAATCCCCCTTGTCGGCGGGACAGTGCCACGCCTCAAAAGCGGAAACATACTTGTTCATCGGACGGTTGGTGTCGCCGATCAACCCACCGTGGATCGTGATGGCCCCCTTCTTGCCGCCCATGACGCCCCAGTCGGGGTACGCCGGATACGAATCCTGGTTGTCGTCGGCATACAGATGCAACCCGATGCCGATTTGGTGGTGATTGCTGTTGCACCGGATGGTCAGCGCCTTGGCCTTTGCCCGGCCCAGCGCCGGCAGGAGCATGCCGGCGAGGATGGCGATGATCGCGATCACCACGAGCAATTCGATCAGGGTGAAGCCGCGGCGGCGGAGAGGCGGAACCGGGGATGCCATGTCGATGAGGGAATCGCCGGACCCACCCCAAACACAAGCGCGGAATTGGAGGTTATCCAGGAACGGGGAACATCCCAACACCGCGCCGTCGTTCGTAGTCCAGCCTTCAGGCTGCTCCCCCGCCCAACCGCGGCCCTCGCGTCCGCAGAAGACAGGCTGAAGCCTGCACTACAAACGGTGGTTCGTTCGGGTCGGGTGCCGGGGATTGCGCCCCGGCACCCTCCCACACCACCGGACAAGCGGTTTTCTCGCATCCGGCGGTTGAACGCAGCGGCCTCCCTTTCGGGGGCCGCAAGATCTGATGGCATCAGATCTCGTACA
>JAEUHD010000364.1 GCA_016793645.1 Verrucomicrobiales bacterium | reverse complement strand
CCGGACGGCGGTGTCGTCGTGGCTGACTGGGTGGAAGGCTGGGAGAAGACCGGCAAGGGCCGCCTCTGGCGCGTCTCCGATCCCCAGCTTGCCCACGATCCGGCCATCGCGGAGACGCGACGCCTGTTGGCGGAAGGCATGTCCCATCGCAAAGGCGCCGAACTCGCGGCCCTGTTGGGAAATCCCGACTTCCGTGTCCGACTCAACGCCCAGTGGGAGCTGGCGAGCCGTGGATTGATCTCGTGGAAGACCCTCTCGAACGTCGCACGGGACACCGGTTCGCGCCGCCCGCGGCTGCACGCACTCTGGGGCTTGGGTCAACTGAGTCGGGCCTTCGGCGCGAAAGTTCCGCTGGCGTCCCTGGACCGGTTGCAGCCGCTCCTTTCGGATTCGGATCCGGAGATCCGCGCCGCCGCCGCCCGGCTCTTCGGTGGAGCCCACGTATCCCGAGCCCAGGAAGATCTCCGTTCGTTGATTCTGGATCCCGATCCCCGGGTCGCCTTCCACGCCATCCTCGCGTACCGGGAGTTGATGAGCGCCTTCCTGGGTTCCGGGGATCTTCGGGTTCATATTTCCCTGCGAAAGCAACTGCAGGAGATGCTCCCGGACTGGATCCAGTCCCGGTTACCGCAACCGCCCTCGGAGGGAGGGGTCATCTGGCCGGATCATCCGCTCGTCGAACGGGTCAATTCCCAGGACATCGCCGACCCGGGCATCCGTCACGCCACTGTCTTGATGATCGCTCGACTCGGCCAGGTAAACCGCTCCCTGAGCGCCCAGCAGGGAGCCTTCGCCACCCTGATCAACCACACCAACCCGGAGGTCCGGTTGACCTATCTTCTCGCGGAACGTGAACTGAAGGAGCCCGGGATCGCCCGTTCCCTTTCCGATCCCGATCCGCGCCTTGTCCTGGAAGCCGCCCGGGCCATTCATGACGTTCCCATCCCCGCTGCGCTCCCGAAGCTGGCGGCATTGCTGGGCGCAGGGGATCTGTCCCGACTTCAGCAATCGGCCGTCGACCTCGACCTGCTGCGAAAAACGAATGCCGGGGCCATCCACTTCACCGGGGACGAATGGCTCACCTGGACCCTGCGTCGATCGGTGAACGCCGCGTTTCAAATCGGCGATGCCGCCCAGGCCACCGCACTGGCCACCGTCGCGACGCGGAACGAACTCCCGGAATCCGTGCGCATTGAGGCGCTCGAGGACCTCGGACTCTGGGCAAAGCCGCCTCCGGTGGATCGCGTGGTCGGACTCCACCGCCCCCTGCCTCCGCGCGACGCAGCGCCTGCCCGCTCCGCACTCGCCGCCGCCTGGCCGGGCTTGAGATCCTCCCGGAGCCCCCTTGTCCTCGTCGCCGCATTGGATGCCGCCAGCGCCCTCGAAATGCCGGAACTCCCGAATCTGCTGACCTCCCTGGCATCGCACTCGGATCCCACCGTCCGCGCCGCCGCCGAACAGCACATCGCCCGACGTCAGGCGATTCCGGTCCCGGAGCTGATTGCCCGTGCCGAATCGGGTCCGATCGACGCCCGCCAAAGCGCGCTGCGGGCCCTCGCCGCCGCTCCGGATCCCGCGGCCGCGGAGGCGCTGTCCCGCTGGGCCGACCGACTCGCCCAGGGTCAGGTCCCGCCCGCGCTCCAATGGGACGTCCTCGAATCAATTGTCCTCCGAATCCCCAATTCCGCGTCGCTGCGGCAATGGACCAACTCCTGGCAGAAGAACGACCGACTCGCCGCCTACCGCGTCGCACTCGAAGGGGGCGATGCTGCACGGGGCCGCCGTCTGTTCTCCGAACGGGCCGACTGGGGATGCCAGCGCTGTCACAAGCTCTCGGGCGAAGGCGGGGAAGTCGGCCCCGAATTGACCGCGGTCGGGAAGACCCGCGGACGCGAAGCCGTGCTCCAATCGATCCTGTATCCCAACGACACCATCGCCCCCGGCTTTGAGAACCTCATCATCACCCGCCGCGACGGCACGGTCGTGGTGGGCGTATTGAAGGCCGAACGCCCGGAGGCCCTCGAACTGCTGACTCCGGAGGACGGCCGGGTGGTCATTGCCACCCGGGACATCGCCTCCCGCGAGCGAGGGCTCTCCGCCATGCCGGAAGGGTTGGGGGAAATGATGACCCGGGGCGAACTCCGGGACCTCATCGAAGCGCTTTCCCAATAGCCCCAGGCTCGTAGTGCAGGCTTTAGCCTGTCTTGCGCCCCGCCCCAGTGGCGCGAAAGCCGGACAGCCTGAAGGCTGCACTACGAACGACCCGTTCGTAGTGCAGGCTTTAGCCTGTCCCCCGGCCCGTGGGCCGGAACTCGCCAATCCCCCTGCACCCCCGTTACATTGACCGCCATGCGTTCTCCCCGTTCCTTGCCGACCTTTCTGCCGGCGCTGGGCGTCGGACTCCTCCTCGCTGCCGCATCAACAGTCGCCGGACCTCAGACCGAAACCATCGCCGGAACCGGAGTCCGCGGAAACTCACTATCCGGACCCGCGATCGCCGCCCAACTGGACAACCCGTTCGGCGTTCTCCGCGGGCCGGACGGCGCCGTCTGGTTCGCGGAATACGAGGGCCAGCGGATCTGTCGGATTGCACCCGACGGAACCCTGCAGGTGCGCGTCGGCACCGGAAAGACCGGCTATTCCGGTGACGGCGGCCCGGCCACGGCAGCCACGCTTCGCCAACCCCACGAGATCCGATTTGATGCCGCCGGCAATCTGTTCATCTCCGACATGGCGAACCATGCGATCCGGCGGGTGGATGCGCGGACTGGGATCATCACGACCGTGGCCGGCACCGGAAAACCGGGATACTCCGGAGACGGCGGTCCAGCTTCCCAGGCGCAGCTCAACAATCCGATCAGCATCCAGTTTGCGCCCGATGGGGATCTGTTCGTCTGCGACATCGGAAACCACGTCCTCCGCCGCGTGAATCCCCGGACCGGAATCATCTCCACCTTTGTCGGCACCGGACGCCCCGGGCCGACTCCGGAGGGTTCTCCGATCTCCGGCACTCCCCTCAATGGCCCCCGATCCCTCGACTTCGACGCGCAGGGAAACCTCTGGCTCGTCACCCGCGAAGGAAACCAGGTCTTCCGATTCGATCTGGCTGCAGGCCGCATCCATCACGTCGCCGGCACCGGAGCAAAAGGCTTCACCGGCAATGGAGGTCCGGCCACACAGGCAACCTTGTCCGGCCCCAAGGGGATTGCCGTCGCCCCCAACGGCGATGTGTACCTCGCCGACACCGAAAGCCATTCCATCCGCAGGATTGATCCAAAGACGGGCGTCCTGACCGTGGTGGTCGGCACCGGCGAGAAGGGGGATGGACCCGACGGCAATCCGGTGCAGTGCCGACTGGCGCGTCCCCACGGGATCTGGGTCGACCGCGATGGCACCCTGTTCATCGGCGACAGCGAGAACCACCGGGTCCGGATCGTCCGCCCCGCGCCCTGACCCCCGCGACCTTCGTATCCGGCACCTCGCACGAGTTCCCCGGATCCACCATCGTTGTCCCGTGCTGCTGCTGGAACTTCCGTCCTCCGATCCCGCCGGGTTTCTCGCCTGGGAGGACGCCTTGCTGGACGTCGTTGAGGAGGGCGGGCCTGAGATGCTTTGGTTCTGGGAGTCGCCGGTGCACTTCGTCGTGGTGGGCTACAGCCAGCAGGTGGATCGCGAGGTGGACGTGGCGGCATGCCGTGAGCTGGGCATTCCCGTTCTTCGAAGGTCCTCGGGGGGCGGAACGGTGCTCCAGGGCCCAGGATGCCTGAATTATGGCCTGGCCCTTCGCGTGGATTCGGACGGTCCCCGGGCGACCATCGCAGGAACGAACCGGGAGATCCTGTCGCGTATCGCCGGGGCGCTCACGCCCCTGGTCGGCGGGGAGGTCCAGATCGACGGTCACACCGACCTGACGGTTCCCACCCCGGAGGGTCCCCGCCGAAAAATCTCCGGCAATGCCCAGCGCAGGAAGCGCCATGCGCTCCTGTTCCACGGCACGATCCTGCATCGGCTTGACCTGCCGCTGGTATCGCGAACCCTGAAAACCCCCTCCTCCGAACCGGAGTACCGCGCCGGGCGTACCCATGGCCACTTCGTTACGAACACGGGCTTGGATCCTGGGGCCATCCGGTCTGCGATATCCGCAGCGTGGCAGGCCGCTCCCGGCGCTCCGGCGCTGCCCGAGGATCGCCAGCGCCGGGCCCTCGCGGAACGCTATTCCAGGGAGGATTGGAACTTCCGCCGATAAGGCCGTCAGGCGTCGGGCGCACCCTGGGATTCCACCCATCGGACGGCGTACCGGACGAGCGCCACCGAATTGCGCAACTTGAGCTTGGTCCGGATATGCGCGCGATGGACGTCCACCGTCTTCGGACTGAGGTGCAGCTGTTCCGCAATGTCGCGGGTCGTCTTTCCCTGCCCCAGCAACTGCAACACCTCGAACTCACGGTCGGACAACACCTCGATCGGGGAAGATGATCCGCGGGGACGTCGACCCGAAAGGTTGTCCAGAAATCGCGAGGACATGGCCGGACTGACGTATACCTGCCCCGAGAGGACCTGACGGATTGCGTCAATGAGACGCTCCCCTCCGGCATCCTTCATGATGTAGCCGCGAGCCCCCGCGCGGAGCACGCGTTCGGCGTAGAGACCCTCGTCATGCATCGAAAGAATGAGGATCGGAAGTTCCGGGTGGAGCGCCAGGACGTCCTTGATGAACTCAAACCCACTGCGTCCCGGCATGGTCATGTCCGCCAGCAACAGATCCGGGAGCCCCCGGCTCAACGCCTGAAGCGCCTCCGAGGGGGAGCCCGCCTCGCCCGCCACGGAAAGATCGGAGCAGCGTCCGATCAAATTGGTCAGGCCCGACCGGATCATCGGATGGTCGTCCACAATCAGAATGCTCGAGGGGCGGGCGGGCGCAGGCGCCGTGGCGGCGGGTGAGCGGGGTTTCATGGCAGCTTCCTCAGGATACATCGGACGACCGTTCCTCGGCCCGGCTTCGAGCTCAGTTCCAAGGAGGCTCCGATCAGCTCCGCCCGGAACTGCATGACACGGATTCCGATCCCGTCCTCCGGACGCTTCGAATCCGCCAGCCCGCGGCCGTCGTCGCCCACCTCCAGTTCCAGGCCGCGACGCCCGCGATTCAGGCGGATCCGAATCCGCGTCGCCCCCGAATGTTTCAGGGCATTGTTCACCGCCTCCTGGGCAATGCGGTACAGGTGTGTCGTCACCGTTGAGTCCCCCAGCGCGACGGAACGGGGCGCCTCGAACTCGCACCGCACCCGGGCCATGGAACGGATTCCCGCCGCGAGTTCCCGAAGGGCGCGCATCAATCCATCCGCCTCCAGGGGCACCGGCGAAAGTCCATGGGACAACAGCCGGGTCTGCACGAGCGTCTTCCGCAATTCGCGGGACATCTGGCGCGCCGATTCCGACAGGTGCGGCGCCGCCGTGCGAAGATCCGCGGCGAGCGACTCGCTGAACAACTCGAGTGCCGTCAGACGCTGGCCCAGCCCATCGTGCAGGTCCTGCCCCAGCCGTCGCTGTTCGCGCTCCGATGCCTCCAGAATTCCCCGCTCCAACTCCTTGCGCTCCGTGACATCCCATAGGGTCCCCACCCATCCCTGCAGGCGGCGCTTGCCGTCCAGAACCGGCTCCCCGGCGTTTTGCACGTGCCGGACGGTTCCGTCCGGTCGGACAATGCGAAACTGGAGATCAAACGCCTGCCGCCGCCGGGCCGCGGACGTCACGGCGTCGGCAACCCGGAGCCGGTCGGCGGGGTGCACGATGCGCGACAGGAACTCCTCCTGGCTGAGATGGGACTCGCGGGGATTGAGGCCCAAAATGTAAAAAACCTCACCCGACCACCGCGTGGATCCGCGCAGGGTCAAATCCGTCTGATAACTCCCCAGGTGCGCCAGGGATTGTGCCCTGCGAAGACTGGCTTCGCTCCGGACCAGCGCCTCCGAGGTGTGCTGGCATTCCATGAACTGGCTGATCTGCCCCGCCAGCGTGTGCAGCAGGCGCATCCATTCGGCATCGGGTGGATCCGAACGATGGCCGAGAAACGCCATGACTCCGATGACCCGGCCGTGAAAGGACACCGGCATCGCCAACGCCGACTTCAGCCCCGCGCGCACGGCGGCGCGGCGCCGGAAGAAATTCGGATTCCGACCAAGATCCGAAATCCATTCCGGCTTGCCGGTGGACATCACCCGTCCCGGCATTCCGTCAAACAGGGGAATCGCGAGCTGTTCACTGTGTCGGACAAATCCGGCCAGCTTCCGGGAGGACGGCGAAAACCAGACGTGCGCCACACGGAGTGTATCGGTCAGGGAATCCCGCTCCCAAAACTCTCCCAGGGCGGCCCCCAGCCCGCCCGCCAGGATTTCGAGCAGCCGGGGGAGGGCTTCGGACAGCGTGGACGCCGTGGCCAACTCGGAAGCCACCCCGAGCACCATCCGCCGAAACTCGTCGTCGTACCGACGCTCCGTGACGTCCTCGTCGATCCCGAAGTAACCGATCAACTTGCCGGACGGATTCCGAATCGCGCTCGCACGCGCCCGGACCCAGCGAACGCTGCCGTCCGGACGCAGAATCCGGAAGTCCGCGACAAACACCCTGCCCGCGCGCTTGGCCCGCCCCCATTGACTCAGGACTCCCGCGATGTCCTCCGGATGGATGCACCGGACCCACCCGTCGCCCCGGCTCTCGGCATCCGTCAATCCTGAGAGGCGCTGCCACTCGGCATTGGTGCGGACACACTGTCCCCGGGCATCGGTAAGGCAAAAGGCCACCGGGGCAGTCTCCCAGACCGCCTGCAGGAGTTCGTCTCCTGGCGACCCGTCGCCCCCTCCCGGATCGAACGAAGCATTCCCCAGTCGCAGGCCACTGGAACCGGACGGAAGCGTCGTCCGCCCTCCCGTTCCGCGACCCGTGCGGGTTCCCCCATTCCTGCGACTGACGACCTTTCGGGCCATGGTGGGGACAGGATGTCGGAAGGCCGGGGTTCGGTTCAACTGTGTCCGGTGGGAACTTCAGGCTCCTTCCTTGACGAGCCCGGAAGTTGTTCCCGAAAGCCCGTGGGCGTCATCCCGGTCACCGCATGGAACACCCGGTTGAAGGACGTCAGGGAATTGAATCCCACCTCGAAGCAGGCCTCGCTGACCCGTTTGTTCGGATCCAGCAGGAGCTGCTTTGCACGTTCAACCCGGGCCCGGGAGACGTACTCCTTGAACGTCATGTCCCCACTCCGGTGAAACAGCTTGCAGAAGTAATAGGGACTCACATGAACCGCCGCCGCCACCCGGGCCAGCGGGAGCGGTTCGTGCAGGTGTCCATCGATGAACTCCTTCGCCCTGCGGACAATGCCGGGATCCTGATTCGAGGACCGGATCGCAATCTGGTTTCCGAGCAGCGCCAGATGCTCGGCGAACACCTTGAGCATCGCCACCGCGGAACGAAGTTTCACCTCCGACACCACCGGCGTTTCGAAGAACGTCCGCCGAAGCGCCGACGACGCCACCCGGGCTCCGGTTTGCTCCACCCGGTTCACCACCTGACGAAACTCACGTTCCGACGGCGGACGCTCCAACGCCTGCCCGGTTTGCAGAAACCCAATCGCCTCGTGCCCCAACCGCACCGGCACCGCGGCCTCCTGCAATCCGTACTGGCACCGGACCAGCGCCACGCCGTCCCGGGATTCCTCATGCAGCCGCTGCTGCGTGCGGAGGCAATTGGCGCAGGTCGCCTCGGCTCCGGCCATCAGGGCACAAAACCCGTTCTCGGGGCACTGCCCGCGGTGGGGGGGACCCTGGAAGTTCAGCGGACGGAGCGAGAGGGGCATGCCGGTCACCCGGGAAAACGCCTGACGAAACTCGTCGAACATCGGCTCCTTGGACATGGCCTCGATGAGGCTGGCAGGGGAATTCATCGTGAACCTCGGGCAATTCCTGGTTGGGATCGGTGGGTAACGACCACCAGCCTGCCCGGAGTCCCCACGACTCCGATACCCGGAAACCGGACCTTTCTGGTCGCGTCAATCGACTACCGGCCTAGGGGGTTTTCCTATCGGGAAACGGAAACCCAAAGTCCCTTGAACCAGCCTATCAGCAGCCCATCCGACGCCCGTCCGACGCCTTCCGCCTCCACGGAATCGTCGTCGTCACCAGGGCATCGAGAAGGTCTTCACGTAGCTGTAGGCCTTCATGGCCTCGATGACGCCTTCCTTGATGCCCAGACCGCTGTCCTTGATGCCGCCGAACGGACTGTTCTCCACCCGGAATCCGGGCACCTCATTGATGTTGACCGTGCCGCACCGGAGGGTGCGGATCGCCTTCAACGCGCTGGGCAGGTGGGTCGTAACCACGCCGGAACTCAGCCCGTACGCCGTTCCATTGGCGAGGGACAGCGCGTCGTCGAGATCCTTCACCCGCAGGATCGGCGCAAGCGGTCCGAAGCTTTCGCAGACCACCATGCGACAATCCCGGGGGACGTCCGCAATGACCGTCGGGGCCAGCAAGGCACCCCGGCGTTCGCCGCCCGTCAGGACGCGTGCGCCCGCCGCCACCGCTTCGCGAACGACGGTCTCCAGATACACGGCGGAAGGCTCATCAATGACCGTCCCCACGCGGGTCGCTTCGTCGAGCGGATTCCCGCACACGTACTCCCGGGTCCGCTCCACCAGCCGCCGGGTGAACTCCGGGGCGATGCCCTCCTGCACCAGGATCCGTTTCACGGCCGTGCAACGCTGTCCGGAATTCCGGTAGCTTCCCTCCGCCGCGAGGGTGACGGCGAGATCGAGATCGGCATCGTCGAGGACGATCAACGGATCATTGCCCCCGAGTTCAAGCACGAGCTTCTTGTAACCCGCCGTGGCCGCAATGCGCTTGCCGACGGCAACGCTTCCGGTGAAGGCCACCAGTTCCACCTCCGGGTGCCGCACCAGGGGCTCGGCCACCTCGGCTGTGGGACCGAGCAGCACGCTGAGCATCGGTCCTGGGAGGCCCGCCGCGTAGAGCAATTCCGCCAGCATGAGGGCGACGAGGGGCGTCTTCTCGGACGGCTTGAGAATGATCGGCGTGCCGGCGGCGATCGCCGGACCCACCTTGTGCGCGACCTGGTTGAGCGGGTGGTTGAACGGCGTGATGGCCACGGCGCACCGCAAGGGCTCGCGGGTGGTGAAAATCTTCCGGGACTTCCCCTGGGCGGAAATGTCGCAGGAGAAGATCTGTCCATCGTCCCGCAGGGTCTCGATGGACGCGAACCGCAACACGTCAATCGTCCGCCCCACTTCGTAACGCCCCTCCCGCAGGGCCAAACCAGCCTCGAGGGCAATGGTCCGGGCAAACTCCTCGCGTCGCGCCTCCAGGGCGGCGCGGGTTCGATCCAGGATCTCCGAACGCTGGAACCGGGACGGCGTGTCCCGAAACGCCAGCGCAGCGGCCACCGCCGCATCGGTGTCCGCGCGGGACGCCAGGGCTACCGTGCCCACCCGGGCTCCGTCGTAGGGATGGACAACGTCAAGGGTTCCAGAACCGGAAACCGGGGTTCCGGCGACAAAAGACCGCAGGGTAATCATGTTCAAAAGGCGGCCCGGGGGCGGCGCGCGCGGATGTCGTAGCATCGGACCCCGGCCGCCGCACTCGCCAATATCGGGCAGGGCGCGCCGTTGAACTCCTTCCCGGCTTGCGGTATCCCCGGGTCGCTCATGAGCGAAATCATCGTCATCGGCCACAAGAATCCCGACACCGACGCCATCTGCTCGGCCATCGGGTACGCCGAGTTCAAGCGGCGCACCGGCACCGCCAACGTGGTCGCCGCCCGCTGCGGTGAACTCAACGAACGCATTGATTTCGTCCTGCGCACCTTCAGCACCCCAGCACCCCGGTTCATCCCCGATGTGTCGCCCCGGGTCCGGGACGTCATGCAGAGCAACGTGATCTCGGTACCCCCGCGCACCAGTGTGGTCGAGGCCCTGGCCACCATGGATGAACGGAACATCCGCGTGCTGCCCGTGCTCGACGCCGACCGCCGCTGCCTCGGCCTGCTTTCCGTCTTCAAGGCCAGCAAGTTTTTCTTTCCGTCGCCCAACCGCATCTTCGATTCGCGCCGGATTGTGGCGTCGGTCCGGGCCCTGGCCCGGACCCTCAACGCCAAGATGATCTGCGCCTTCGAGCCGGATCGCGAGGAGGACCTCGTGCTCATGGTCGCCGCCATGAAGCCCGCCTCCTTCGCCGCGCGCCTTCCCAACTACGCGCCGGAGCGCCTCGTCGTGGTCGTGGGCGACCGCGAGGACATCCAGCGACTCGCCATTGAGGGGCGCGCCCGACTGGTGATTGTCACCGGCGGATTGAACGTGTCGGACGAGATCCACCAACTGGCCCGCCGCAACGAGGTCACCCTGCTGCTCTGTCCGCACGATTCCGCCACCACCGCCATGCTGGCCCGGGCGTCGATCTCCGTCGAACGCCTGCTCCGCGAGGATTACCTGTCCTTCCACGACGACGAACGGCTCATGGACGTCCAGTCCGTCGCCGCCGCCTCCCAGTTCCAGGCCTTCCCCGTCCTCGACGCGGGCGGAAAGACCGTCGGCATCCTGACCAAGTCGGACTTCCTCAAGCCGATCGACCGAAAGCTGATCCTCGTGGATCACAACGAACTGTCCCAGGCGGTGCAGGGCGCCGACCAGATCAGCATCATCGAGGTCGTGGACCATCATCGCCTCGGTGGATTCCATACCAACGAGCCCATCCTCTTCCGGAACGAACCCGTGGGCTCGACCTGCACCATCGTGGCGGACTGCTTCCTCCGCTACGGCGTGGACCTGCCGGGAAACATTGCCGGAATCCTGCTCGCCGGTCTCGTCACCGACACGCTCAACCTCACCTCGCCCACCACCACGCAGCGGGACGTCGAGATCCTCGCCTTCCTCGAAAAGAAATCCGGCATCGACGCCACCCGCTTCACCGAGCAGGTGTTCAACTCCGGGTCGGTGCTGGTCTCCCAGCCCCCCGACAAGGCGATCACCGCGGACTGCAAGGAATACGTCGAGAACGGCCACACGTTCAGTGTCGCGCAGATCGAGGAGCTGGGCTTCGACGTCTTCTGGAAGCGCAAGGACGAGGTCCGACAGGCGCTGGAGGAGTATCGCGCGTCCAACAAGTACCTTTTCTCCGTCCTGTTCATCACCGACGTCGTCCTGCAGTCCTCCCTCCTGCTGGTGGCCGGACCGGACAAATTCGTGGATTCCATCCAGTACCCCGAGGTCCAGCCCGGGGTCTTCGAACTGGAGGGCGTGGTCTCCCGCAAGAAGCAGCTGCTGCCCTACCTCACCAACCACCTGCGGCAGCATCCGCCAAACGCCAACGGCAACTGAAAACAGAACCGCCGGCCCCGCGGAAGTCGCGGAGGCCGGCGGATGAGGCAACGGAAACGGCTCAGGCCTTCGCGGCCTTGACCTGCTTCACCTTGGTCCACTTCTTCGTCCGGGCCGAGGCCAGCACCGCATCGACGACGTAGTCCGTGGCCAGACCGTCGCGGAAGTTCGGACGCGCGCCCTCCCCGGACTCGAGGCCCTTGAGGAAGTCCGCCACCTGGTGGACAAAGCTGTGCTCGTATCCGATCTGGAGACCGGGCACCCACCAGTTCTTCATGTAGGGCTGGTCGCCGTCGCTGACGTGGATGGAGCGCCATCCGCGCAGGCGTCCCTCGTCCTTGTGGTCGAACCACTGCAGGCGGTGCAGGTCGTGCAGGTCCCACTTGATGGACGCGTGTTCGCCGTTGATCTCCAGCGTGTACAGCGCCTTGTGGCCGCGGGCATAGCGCGTGGACTCAAAGAGCCCGAGCGAGCCGTTGTTGAAGTGGCAGAGGAAGGCGCAGGCATCGTCGATGCCCACCTTCTCAACCTTGCCGGTGAGCTGGTGCTTGCGCTCCTTGATGAACGTCTCGGTCATGGCGTTGACGTCCTTGATCCCGCCGTTGAGCCAGAGCGCGGTGTCAATGCAGTGCGCGAGCAGGTCGCCCGTCACGCCCGAACCCGCGGCCTTGACGTCCAGGCGCCACAGCGCCGCGCCGCCCTGCGGGAGATCGGCGTTGATGGTCCAGTCCTGAAGGAAGTTCGCGCGATAGTGGAAGATCCGCCCCAGCCGGCCTTCATCGATGAGCTGCCGCGCCATCACCACCGCCGGACACCGGCGATAGTTGTACCACACCATGTTCGGCACCTTCGCCTTCTCCACCGCAGCCACCATCTTCTCGGCGTCCTTTACGTCGAACCCGAGCGGTTTCTCGCACAGGATCATCTTGCCGGCCTTCGCCGCGGCGATGGCCATCTCGGCGTGGAGATTGTTGGGCACCGCGATGTCCACCACGTCGATGTCGTCGCGGGCGATCAGCTTCCGCCAGTCGGTTTCGATGGAGGCATAACCCCACCGCGCGGCGAATTGGGACACGGCGTCCTCATTGCGGGCGCAGACCGCCTGCCGGACGAGCGTGTATTCGGAGTCGAAGAAGTTGCCGACCTTGGCGAAGGCGTTGGAGTGGGCCCGGCCCATGAAGCCGTAGCCGATGAGCCCGATGCGGAGAGGTTTTTTGGCCATAAGAAGTATGCGATGCGTCAGTGATCTTGCGGAAACCCCGCCACGCTAGGAAGGGACCCCGGCGGAAACAAGCGCGGAGGTGAAGTCACCCGCGGGCGGCAGCCCGCTGCCACCTTGGGAGCATGGGTGGGGGCGCGCTACCGTGCGCTCCTGACTTCCGTCCGCGGCAACACCGCCGCGGACACCGAACGCACCGACGCCTCGGCTCTCCCCAGTCAGTGCGACTCCACACGCGCCACTCCTCCGCGCTGCCGGCGCGGAGGCAACATCACCCGCGGGCGGCAGCCCGCAGCCACCCTGGGAGCATGGGTGGGGGCGCGCTCCCGCGCGCTCCTGACTTCCGTCCGCGGCAACACCGCCG